>CAZARS010000031.1:4057-5714 GCA_964487625.1 uncultured Desulfobacca sp. | reverse complement strand
CTGCCGACGCCTCCCATGATTCCCGGCGGCGGTTTGGCCAATGCCATCCTGGGGACACTGTTGTTGACGATCCTGGCCACCCTCTTTTCAGTGCCCATCGGCCTGCTGGCTGGTATCTGCTTGGGGGAATTCGGCCATGGCTCGAAATTGGCCGACCTCTGCCGCTTCGCCGCTAATGTCCTGACGGGTATGCCCTCCATTATCGTGGGCGTCTTTGTCTACGGTTTGTTGGTCTTGACCATGGGCAACTTCTCCGGCTTGGCCGGAGCCGTGGCTCTGGCCATTATTATGCTGCCGGTAGTGGCCCGGACGACGGAAGATATGCTGCGCCTGGTTCCCGATCCCCTCCGGGAATCTGCTTTGGCCATGGGGGCGCCTCGCTGGCGAGTAACCCTTGCTATCGTTTTCCGTGCGGCCCGCTCCGGTATCATCACCGGCGTATTGTTAGGGGTAGCACGGGTGAGCGGTGAGACGGCACCGCTTCTTTTCACGACGCTCAACAGCCCCTATATGATCTCGTCCTTATTTGAGCCCATGCCCAATCTGACGGTGACGATCTTTAATTATGCCATGTCGCCTTATGAAGATTGGCAACGCCTGGCTTGGGGGGCGTCACTGCTGATTACTGCTGGCGTCCTTGCCCTCAATATTTTGGCCCGGTTTATCTTTGGAGAACGGAAGACATGACGGCCACGCAACCGCAAGTTAGCCATAATGCGCCCAGTCTGATCAAGAGCACCGAGATTGCCGAGGTGATTGGGAAACAGCAGCCCCATACGGCGGCCAAGATCTTGACCAAGAACCTGAATTTTTTTTATGGTGAGCACCAGGCCCTGTTTGATAATAACCTGGAGATCGCCACTAACCGGGTCACGGCCATCATCGGTCCCTCCGGCTGCGGCAAATCCACCCATATCCGGGTATATAACCGCATTTTTGAGATGTATGGCGATCAGCGAGCCACGGGTGAGGTCTTCCTGGATGGGCAGAACATCCTGTCTCCAGAGACCGATCTGTTGGAACTGCGCCGGCGGGTGGGCATGATCTTCCAGAAACCAACGCCCTTCCCCATGAGCATCTTCGAAAACATCGCCTTCGGTCTGAAATTACACTACAAGATGAGCCGGAGCGAGATTGCTGATCGGGTGGAGGACGCCCTGCGGAAAGCCGCCATCTGGGACGAAGTGAAAGATGTCCTCCATAAACCCGGCACGGCCCTTTCCGGCGGCCAGCAACAGCGCCTTTGCATTGCCCGGGCCATTGTCGTGGAGCCCGAAGTGCTCCTCATGGATGAACCCTGTTCAGCCATTGACCCCATCGCCACGAACAAAATCGAGGAGCTCATCCACGAATTAAAAAGCCAATACACCATTGCCATTGTTACCCACAACATGCAACAGGCCGCGCGGGTCTCCGATTACACTGCCTTCTTTTTCGAAGGAAAAATCGTCGAATTCGGCACCACAAAACAGATCTTTACCAATCCGACCAACAAACAGACCGAAGAATATATTACCGGAAGATTCGGCTAAGCAGTTATTCGCTGGTATCAGGCAACCATTTTGATTATATTGGCAATATCCCGCCATGAGGACGGCCCGAGGCAACAACACGCACACACTCACGTTTTGGCAAACCGGTAGCTTTTATGCCCAAA
>CAZARS010000031.1:0-4047 GCA_964487625.1 uncultured Desulfobacca sp. | reverse complement strand
CCTTGGAATTAGAGATTGCGGCCCTTAAAAAGAAGATCCTCTCTTTTTGTGCCGTTGTGGAAGAGAACGTCCGGGATGCCATCCGGGCTCTGGTTTACCGTGACACCGCCCTGGCCACCAAGGTGATTGATACCGATGAAGAGATCGATACCATGGAAGTGGCCCTGGAAGAGGAGTGTCTGAAGATCCTGGCCCTATACCAACCCGTGGCCAAAGATCTGCGTTTTATTATCGCGGTCTTCAACATCAACAATGACCTGGAGCGCATCGGCGATCTGGCCGTGAACATTGCCGAAAGGGCCCTTTCCCTGGCTGCCTGTTCCGAAGTGGATATCCCTTTTGACTACACCGCCATGGCCGAAAAGGTGCTCTTCATGGTGAAAAATAGCTTGGATTCCTTGGTCCAGCTTAATGCCGACTTGGCCCAACAGGTCTGTGATCAGGATGAAGAGATCGATTTCATCAATCGCCAGGTGTATGCTCGGGTGCAGGACCGGATCCGCCAGTATCCCGAGCGGGTGGATTGCCTTATTCAATTTCCCGCCATTTCCAGTGAGTTAGAACGCATCGCCGACCACGCCACCAACATAGCCGAGGAAGTCATTTATCTGTCCAAAGGCGAGATCGTCCGCCACCGTCCCAAACCCGAAAAACCGCAACTCAGGATTATTAAACCCCCACAAGGCGAATCCCAACAGTAACACCAGCCAGTCTCTCTGCGGCAACCCCGCTGCCTTGCCAGGAGGTTACCCCTTTAAGTTGCCGGCTGTTCTTCCTCGTACGGTTCGGTATAATCGCAGTCCTTCTGAGGGCAGGCCAGGAATTTCCCTTGCTTTTTGGTCTCCTTGAGGACAAGGAGCGGGTAGTGGCAGTGGGGGCAGGGTTTGGCCACCGGCGGGCGGTTGAGGGTGAAGGTGCACTTCGGGTAATTGCTGCAACCATAAAACACACCCCGGCGGGACCGTCGCGGTCGGAGGGTGCCGTCGCAGCCGGGTTCAGGACAGGGCACCCCGGTCTCCGGTGCCTCCTCTCCCTGCAGGCTCCGGGTATAGCGACATTGAGGATATCCAGGGCAGGCCAGGAAGGTGCCAAACCGGCCCTGTTTGGCCACCAGCGTCTTGCCACACTTGGGGCAGGTTTCGGTAATCTCGGGCAGGTCAGGTGCGACGGCCTCGGTCTTGGCCTCGGGAATAATCTCGCCCTGATCATTCCGGCTGAAGTTTGTCGTGTAGCGGCAGTCGGGATAATTGGCGCAGCCTAAGAACTCGCCATTCTTGCCCCACTTAATCACCAGAGCGCCGCCGCATTCCGGACAGGTCAGGTTCGTGGGCAACCCTTTGCCTTTAACGGAAGGCATGGCCCCTTTGGCAGTCTCCAACTCCTGGGCAAAGGAGCCGTAGAAGTCCCGCAACACTTCCTGCCAGCCCACTTCACCGGCCGCAATGGTATCCAGCCGTTCCTCCAGATTGGCGGTAAAACCGACATCCATGATCTGAGGAAAACTGGCCACCAACAGGTCATTGATCATCATCCCCAATTCCGTGGGCTTGAAACCGTTCTTGGCTTTGGTGACATAAAGGCGGTCCTGAATGACCGAGAGAATCGTGGCGTAGGTGCTCGGCCGACCGATCCCCAATCTTTCCAATTCCTTAATCAGGGTGGCCTCGGTGTACCGGGGCGGTGGCTGGGTAAAGTGCTGTTTAGGCTCCAATTTGAGAAGTTCCAGCACGTCGCCTTTCTGCAAAGGGGGCAGTTTCACCTCGCCCTCTTCTGCCGCGGCGTCAGGGGTCTCCTCGTAGAGGATGGTAAAGCCGGGAAACTTAACCACCGTGCCTGTAGCCCGAAAGGTGTAGTCTCTGGCGGTAATATCCGCGGTGGTGACCAAGAGGCGGGCCGGCTCCATCTGGCTGGCCACAAAGCGTTTCCAAATCAGTTCGTAGAGTTTCAGTTCATCGGCCTGCAGGAAGGGTTTGACCGCTTCCGGCGTGAGGTTGACATCGGTGGGGCGGATGGCCTCATGGGCCTCTTGGGCGGTCTTGCGGCTTTTATAAGTGTGGGGTTTGGCTGGCAGATACTCGGGGCCGAAGGTTTGCTGGATATATTCCCGGACCGCGGCGATGGCAACGGTGGCCACCCGAGTGGAGTCGGTGCGCATGTAAGTGATGAGGCCCACCGGTCCGGCCGTGCCCAGGTCCACCCCCTCATATAATCTCTGGGCGAGCCGCATGGTGCGCTGTGCCCCAAAACGCAGCTTGCGGCTGGCCTCCTGCTGCATGGTGCTGGTAATAAAGGGGGCCAAGGGTTTCTTCTGCCGTTCTTTCTGGTCGACTTGGGAGACCTGATACGTCGCCCCTGACAAGGCTGCCACTACCTGTTCTGTCTGGGCGCCGGTGGCCAGTTCCAGCTTTTTCCCTTTATACTTGATCAGCTTGGCTTGAAAGGGCGGGGGTTGCGCCGCCTTGAGATGGGCCGTCAGAGACCAATATTCCTGGGAGACAAAGGCGAGAATTTCCCGTTCTCGCTCGCAGATGAGGCGCAAGGCCACCGATTGGACCCGGCCGGCACTCAACCCCTGCTTGACCTTTTCCCATAAGAGGGGGGAAATCTGGTAACCCACCAACCGATCGAGGATGCGCCGAGCTTGTTGGGCCTCAAAGCGGGGGCGGTTCAGCGGCACCGGTTTGGCCAGGGCCTCTTTAATGGCTTTGGGGGTGAGCTCATAGAACAGCACCCGATGAAACCGGTGCTTGCCGCCATTGAGGACTTCGGCGATGTGCCAGGCGATGGCCTCACCTTCCCGGTCAGGGTCGGGCCCTAAATAAATATCCTGAATGGCGGCCGCGGCTTTCTGCAACTCCTGGATAGTTTTGGCCTTGCCCTCGATAACCACATACTTGGGGGTAAAATTATCGGCCAGGTCAACCCCCAACTCCTTTTTGGGCAGATCACGGATATGTCCTACAGAGGCCCGGACCATGAAATCTTTGCCCAGATATTTCTGCAGAGTCCTCGCCTTGGCGGGAGATTCCACAATGACGAGTGATTTGGCCATAATCCTCAATTACTCCTTCTGGCCTGAAGCCAGACCGACCCCGGCGTGCTGACGAGGGCCAAGCGAACTGACAAAGGTCGCAGTAGCAAGGCGATACCTCGATGAAGGTATGCCGTGGGCCGCCACGATTTGTTGGGGCCTTGCCCCAGAGCCGCAGCACCGCAAGGTATCTTCTTGATAGTCATGACAAGTCGGCTCGTCAATCCCTTTTTTAGGTCTAAGTGCTGGCCAGGGCAAAAAATTTACCCGGCAATTCCTGGACCAAGCCCTGGAGTTCCAGGAGGGTGAGGCGGCTCAGAACTTCCGGGGCGGGCAGAAGAGTCAGGCGGATGAGATCATCCAATTGGATCGGGGTCAGGCTGAGATGTTCCAACAGTGGGTCCTCCAGCCGGGGGGGGCCACTGGCCCGAACGCGAGGAGCAACCGCCGTGGCTTTGGGGGCCAGGTCCCGCACCTCTTCCAAGATATCGGCGGCGTCCCGGACTAACTTTGCCCCTTGTTGAATCCAACGGTGTGGCCCCACGCTCCCCGGCAAGTCCAGAGGGCCTGGGACGGCAAAGACCTCCCGGCCCTGATCCAAGGCACATTGGGCCGTAATATGCGTGCCGCTTTGCTCGCCGGCCTCCACAATCACCACTCCCCGAGCCAGACCGCTGATGAGGCGGTTGCGGATGGGAAAATTCCGGGCTTCGGGCGGGGTGCCCAGGGGAAACTCGCTCACCAGCGCCCCCTGTTGGGGGATCTGGCGATATAATTCTTTATTCTCCGGTGGATAAACCACATCCAGACCACAACCCAGCACCGCCAGCGTGCGACCGCCCGCCTCCAAGGCCCCTTGATGGGCCGCCGTATCAATCCCCCGGGCCAGACCACTGACCACAGTCACCCCCTGACGGGCCAATTCGGCGGCCAGCCGATAGCCGGTTTTTCGGCCATAATGACTGGGCTTACGGGTCCCCACCAGGGCGATGGCCAATTCATCCTCGGGTCTGAGA
>CAZARS010000030.1:21083-25125 GCA_964487625.1 uncultured Desulfobacca sp. | reverse complement strand
CTTAAATTTCAAAAAAAAATAACAAAAAATATTTATTTTTATTAAATAAAAATATAAAAGACAAATATTAAAGATAAACCCAGCGAATAGCTGGGTTTATCTTTTTATTAAGTTTTTTTCAGTATTTTTTTTGTCACCCAAAAGCCATTATTTGTATAGACTATCGATATACTATCAAGTATAATAAAACTTTACAACCCGATGGCCCCTTTTTTAACTATGGGAAATATCGTTAGCTCCAACCATCATCAAACTCAATTAATTTTGACTCTCCTTTTGAGCAGTTTTCTCATGCTCTACCGCCTCTGCACCCCAGGCCTCATGGACCCGGATGAAGGGCGCTATGCCGAGATAGCCCGGGAGATGCTGGCCTCCGGGGATTTCCTTACGCCCCAGCTCAATGGGCTCCCTTACTTGGAAAAACCCCCCTTGGTTTATTGGCTGACTGCCCTGAGTTTCGCTCTTTTTGGGGCCACGGAATGGTCGGCCCGCTTGGTCCCGGCCCTCAGCGCTGTTGGCGGGGTGTGGGCAGTGTTTTGGCTGGCCAACCGATTCTGGGATCCCCTCACGGCTTTTTGGTCAGGAATGGTCACTGCCACCAGTTTCGGTTATTTTATCATGGGCCGCATCCTGACCTTGGACATGGCCTTAACCTGCTGCCTGACCTGGGGGGTAGCGCTGGCTTACGTGTCCTTGCGGGAAGCCAACCGGCGGCTGCTCTGCTGGGCTTACGTCGTCCTCGGGTTGGGGGTGTTGACGAAGGGGCTGGTCGCTTTAGTGCTGCCGGTTTTAATCTGGGCGACCTGGCTGCTTTGGGAACGTCGGTGGCGGGCATGGCAGTATTTCTGGCACCCTGGTGGCGCCGTGGTGCTGGTGCTCCTGGTTTTGCCTTGGCATCTCCTCGTGGCTTGGCAGAATCCAGAATTCTGGCGGTATTTCTTTTGGGAAGAGCATATCCAGCGCTTCCTGACGCCCCGTATCCATGCCGGCCAGCCGGTGTATTTTTATGTGGGCGTGGTATTGGTGGGGCTGCTCCCGTGGACCTTCCTGCTGCCCTGGGCCTGGCGGGTCACCGCAGCAGGAGACTCTCTGAAACCCCCTGATCGCCGCTTCCTCCTCATCTGGTTCGGGGTGATCTTTATTTTTTTCTCGCTTGCGCGGGCCAAGTTGTGGCCGTATCTCCTGCCGGGGCTGCCACCCTTGGCTTTGTGGTGCGGCTTGGCTTTGGCCCAGGCTGCGGCTGCGCCTCCCAGTCAACACCGGGTTTGGCGTGTCTCCCTGATGGTTTGGCTCGGCCTGGGGTTGTTGTTGGGCGCAGGGTTGGCCATCCTCTGGCAATGGTTTCCCGCCGTCTGGCAACGTTTAGCTTTCCTGGCACCGCAATTGTTGGGGGCGAATATATTTATCATCCTGACGCCTGTTCTGCTTCTGGGCTTCCGGCCTCGGGCTCCTTGGCCGGGGCTGATCCTCCTGCTCGGCGCCATGGGGCTGATGTTTGTTGTCTTGTCCGGTGTTGAGCGCTTAGCTGAGCAACGGTCGCCCCGCCCCTTGGCCCAGATCATTCAGCAGACACGCCAGGCGGATTCCGTCATCCTGGGCTATCAGGCCTACTCCCAGGCCCTGTCATTTTATGTCGGGCAACCCCTGCATGTGTATGGCCTCAAGGGCGAGTTGGCCTTTGGCCTGCGTCAACGCCCTGATACACCCTATTTTTTCCACGAGTTGCCGCAGGTGCTGGCCTTCCTGCAGCAACAGCGTGATTTTTTTGTTATAATTGATGCGGAAAATTTCAAAGTTTTCCGATCGGTCTATCCTCACCCGGTCAAGGTCCTGGCCACATGGCAGAAGTATCTCCTCATCCGTCAGCCGTAACGAGCCCCAGGGGCGTCTGGCCCCGACCCCGGACCCCCTGGCTCCTATACCGTTACCTCTGGGGGGAGTGTTGGGGCATGTTTGCCGTCAGCCTCCTGGCCATCACTACCATTGTGTTTATGGGCCGGATTACCCGGGTGATGCAGATGATCATCACCAAAGGAGTGGAGCTGGCGGATATTCTGCGGTTCTGCTTCCTGCTCCTACCGTATCTCCTGCTCTTCACTATCCCCATGGCCGCCATGATTGCGGTCTTGGTGTCCTTCTTGCGCATGTCCAATGACAACGAGATCATGGCCTTGAAGACCTGCGGCATCGGGGCCGGACAATTATTGCCGCCGGTTCTGGCTTTCGGCCTTATAATCACCGGCGCCTCCCTATTTTTCTCCCTGTATGCCACGCCGTGGGGCAATCAAGAGATGCGGCAGCTCTTGGTGGAAATCACCAAACGCCGAGCTGATCTGGGTATCCAAGAGCAGGTGTTCAATACTGATTTTAACCGGGTAGTCCTTTTTATCAACAATGTCCCAGCCAGCGGCGGTACCATGGAGGGGGTGTTTTTAGCAGACTACCAGGATCCCCAGGTGCCGTATGTAATCACCGCAGACAAAGGCAGGATGGTCTACGACCCGGCCTCAGAGCGTTTGGTCCTGCAACTTTTCCAGGGCAGGCTCCTGCGTCTTAGTGAGGATCATCTGGCCTTTCACAGCGCTGAATTCGACACCTATCAGGTGCCGTTGGAACTGTTTCAGTTTGCCCAGAAACCGAAATCTGAGGATGAGATGTTTTGGGGGGAGCTACGCCAGGCTCTGGCCCAGGCGCCACCGGAGAATGTAACCCGCAACAAGCTCCTCAGTGCGATGAACCGCCGGTTCTCCCTACCCCTGGGCGTCACGGTAATGATCTTGGTGGTCATGCCCTTGGGAGTCGCCACCCAGATCAAGGGTCGGGCCGTGGGCCTGATCATGGGCTTGGTTATTTTCCTCCTCTATTACTTACTCCTCACCGCTGCCTGGCGGTTAGGCACCTATGCCTTCATCCCGCCAGCGCTGGCACCCTGGCTGCCCAACGTCGTTTTCCTCTTGCTGGCTTGGTATTTTTGGCACCGGACCCAACGGGACCTGGCCATCGGCGTCTGGGAGGGAGCGTGGTGGCCCTCCAGAACGGCCAAGTCTGGGGCGGGGAAAGACTAGCAATGGGGCCATCCAGGGGATGGCCCCTGAGCGCGGCAATTTCTCAAGGAGTGGGTGGCGGTGGGGGAGGAGTAGGCGTTGTCCCCTCTGGCGGGCTAATATCCTGCAACCGCCGGCGTGTTCGTTCAGCTTGCGATTGGAATCTCTCCTCCAGCTTGGCAAACCCTTCCTCGAGGGTCGGCTCCATCACCACCGTATCGTTCTTGACGATAATGAGGCGTTTTAACTGGGGAATCCGCAGGGCACTCTCGGCCTTGAGATAGACCGATTGGATGTATACCAGGGACCCCATAACGGGCAGGACAATCATCCGCCCCCGCTCCACCTGGGAACCCATCTGATTCCACAGGGTGAACTGGGCCGAAACCTGGGTATCCTGATCAATAATGGCATCAACCTGGGAAGGCCCCAAGAAGAGGGCGCCCTTGGGGAAGGTATACACAATGATCTTGCCATAATGGGGAGGATCGCAGCCGGCCACCACCAAGGCCCGGAGGTTGGCCCGGGCTTTCGGGGTCATGGGGCAGAGGAGCAGGAAGTCGGCTCGTTCCGGATCGATGAGGTTCAACGTCAGATAATAGGGGAACACCCGTCCACCCCGAATGCCCCGCTGCACCACCGGAAACTCCCAGAGGTCCTCCTGTTTGTAAAATTCTTCCACATTCTGATGGTATTTCCGGAAGATTTCCAACTGCACATCAAAGAGGTCACGCGGATACCGGATGTGGGGTTTCAAGTCGGCCGGGATGGCTTCTTTATTCTGCAAAAGCCCCGGATAAATGCGGCGGTAAGCCCGGGCAATGGGATCATCGGGTTCATAGAGGTAAAAATCGATGTTGCCATTATAAGCGTCGATGATGATCTTCACGGAATTGCGGATGTAATTAAATCCCAAGGCGTGGGGGTGGGACCCCGGGTAGAGACTGGAGACCGTGTAGGCATCCTGGATCCAATATAAGCCCTCCCGGGTGACGACG
>CAZARS010000030.1:15516-21073 GCA_964487625.1 uncultured Desulfobacca sp. | reverse complement strand
TATGGCTCCCGGTCGAGGATAAAGAACGGCGTCAGGGCTTTGATGGCCTCCACAATATTGCGTCGGAAGAGCATCCGGCTCTGATTATTGGTCTTCGTGGTAAAAAAGATATTTTTCTCGCCGAAATAGATGGCAAAGATCAACTTCCGGAACATGCTGTTGATGGGCACGCCGCCCTTGCCGGTATAGCTGTATTCGGTGGTGGTGTCGCCCACCGGATAGCCCATCTCTCTCACATCGTTGGGGGCGATCACCGGATTGAGATTGGCCCGGCCGTAATAAATGGCGGCTTGGCCGATTTCAAAGCCGTAATCGGATACTGGCGGGATGCCCCGGATGAACCAGTTCAGGGGCTCATCCCCTCCTTGGGCCGCGGGGGTCATGACCACGCCGAAGCCATGGGTATATTTCATCCGCTCATTGATCCAGTTCCGGGCCCCAGCCGGCAAGGCATCCAGGTTCAGTTCGCGGGCCGCCAGAAAAACCTGTTGTAGTTGATTACGAACCATGTAGCGGTCCACACTGATCCCGGTAAACTCATAATAAGTGCGGAGCTGCTGAAGTTGGGCAAACACATCGATGAGGATGTCTTTATCCCAGACCGGGATATTCCGTAAGCTGGCGCCGATCTTGCTGACCCGCTCGCCAGCCTCGCCGTCGGTAATGGGGTCTTCCCGTACCTCCACCTGATGGATATTATAGGCCCGGCGGGTGGCGTCGATATTTTTTTGAATAAAAGGCGCCTCTCGGGTTATCTCGTTGGGCCTGACGATATAGCGCTGCACCAGATCAGGGAGAAATTGGGTATAACGGAGCCCCACCACAATACCCAGGAAGACCACGCTGCCGATGAGGAATTTAGCCCCCCGTTTGGTGGTTAAATAGTAGATGAGGGTTACGGCAAGTATTAAGATTCCCAGGATTGTGGCATAAAGTAAGGGCAGGATGACCCGCATCTCCACGAAACCAGGTCCATAAAAGAGCGGAAACCGCTCTTGGGAATAGACCAACTCGTAGCGTTCCAGAAAAATCCACCACAGACTGAGGGCGAAGAGGAGGACAATTAAGAGAACCAGATGGATCTTGGCGCCGTTGGGGATCTTCTCCTCCACCTTACTGAGCATGCGGTTTTCCACCCAATAGAGCAGAGCCAGCCCGGCAATGAGCAGACTGATAGTAATGAGCCATTCCCGCAACAGTAACCGCAGGATCGGCAAGGCAAAAAAATAAAAGCCAATATCCTGGTTAAAATAGGGGTCGGTTATGCCGGCCGGTGGGCCCAGGAAGAAAAGGAGGGCCTCCTCCCACCGTTGGTAGAGGGGCCAGGCCACGAGAATTCCCAAGAGGAGGCTGAAAGGTATATACACCCGCATGGAGCCGGTGCGGAAGTTTTCCACCAACTTCCGGTAGCCGGCAGTCTTCGCCCCTTCTTTTTCGGTGGGCTCCACCCGGCCCAGATAGCGGGAGCCAATCCAGAAATTAAGAAAAAATAAGAAAAAGAAAAAGAAGGTTAATAATACAAAGATAATATAGCGATAACCCAACCTGAGCCAGAAAAACCGCTCATAACCCACGCTGCGGTGCCACCAGAGTTCCACGAGAAAATCGGTGAAGAACACCCCAAAGAGGAGATAGGCTACCATGAGACTGACGGCGCCGATGATCACGGTGAGGAGCCACCGCTTTAACCGCTGCATGTTGCTTTTCTCCCTTACCTGCCGTAATTGCTTCGGTTCGGAAATATCCCGGATGGAAAGCTGTTATATTGTAAAGCACCGTGGCCCAGAAGGCAATCATTCAAGAAGAGTGCTGCCGGTTTCAGGAGTGTCCGGCGGGCTTTTTGCGAAGCTTGCAAAAGGACGCCGAAAAACAAAAACAGCCTTCCACCAATGGCTTCTTATCTCTGGTCATCCTCAGTGCAGCGAAGGATCTGAGATTCCTCGGTCGCTCCGCCCCCTCAGCATGACAACATGAGACGTATATAAAAGATACCAAAGCGCCGTCAACCCTATGCAAAAACGTGGCCGGACAGGAGTGTTCCGGCTTGCCGCCAGTAAAGATCACTCCGGAATCATTGCCCCAGAGTATGAGATAGTGTTATGGTCAAGGCACATCGAGGTCGAATTTGTGCAGGCCCGCATCGCCACAAACTGAGTGCTTTTTTGGGCACGACAGTGCTAGGCGGCCTCCCCTTGGCTGGCGGCGTACTGAGGATAGGGTAAGTGTTTATGGGTTAATTTTTCCGCCAGACCAAGCGGGCGTCCACCGCCCAACAGCCGTCCGGGGTGGCGATGAGGGGATTAATGTCCAGTTCCTGAAGCAGAGCATAGGCCATGCCAAGATCCGCCAAGGCCAACATGGTTTGGCAGATGGCCTCCAGGTTTACCGGTGGCTCGCCTCGATAACCCTTGAGCCACGGGTACGAACGCAAAGAAGCCAGCAGCTCCTGGGCTTGGGCCAAGGTCAGGGGAGCCAGAGTTTGGGCGATATCCTGCCACATTTCAGTATATATCCCGCCGTAGCCACAGAGAAGCACCGGCCCGAAGGTGGCATCATGTTTCAAGCCCAGGAGCAGCTCTCGGCCGTCTAATTGTTTCTGGACCCAGATTCCCGTACCCGGTCCCGGCGTGGCTATGGCCAGCAGCCGCGCCAGCCGCTGGTAGCCTTCTATTACCTGTACCTCATCCAGCAAGTTCAAGATGACGCCCCCCTGCTCGGTTTTATGGAGGAAATCCGGGGCCACGACCTTCAACACCACCGGGAAGCCGAGGGACCGGGCCGCGGCCACTGCCTCCGTGGCGCTCTGGCAGAGATACCCCGGCACCGTGGGTATCCCGTGTTGGGCCAGGAAAGCCATGGCCTCCTGCCCCAAGAGGAGGGGGGCCGGGGGTTGCCAATCAGGAGACACCGCCGTCGGCTCCGGCCAGCGTTCCGGGGGGCGGGATAGAGCCTGAGCGTAACGATACAGCTGGCCCAAGGCATGCACAGCCTGCTCCACCGAGAAGTAGCAGGCCACCCCTGGCACTCCTTGTAGGCTAGCCTTAACCTGTTCCCGGGCATCGCCATAAAGGGCCACAACCACCGGCTTCTGGTAGCGGGCCAAATTCAGGTGATGAAAAAACTCCGGAGTGGCCAGAATATTGCGATGTAAGGGCGAGCCGATGGCCGGCAGCATGCAGACAATTCCGTCAATCTGGTCAGCCGCCAGAAAGCCTTGCATGGTGAGCCCGGCAACCTTTAAAAAATCACCAGTGAGCATCCCGATAGGCCACAGATCCACTGGATTGTGGAGGGCATGCCAGTAGGGGCCCAGAGGTTCCACTTCCTGCACGATGCTTTCCGGTAAGGGGCCGGGCTCCAGGCCTTCTCGAGCCAAGGCGTCCAAGGCGATAATGCCCAGGGCGCCACTGGGAGTGGCCACGCCGATCCGCGGCCCCCGCAACAGGGGGAGTTTGTGGAAAGCCAGGATGGTATCCTGCCATTCCTGGGCACTAAATACCCGGGTCAGGCCACTCCGGGCGCAGGCCGCGGCAAAGACCTGATCCTCTCCCACCATGGAGCCGGTATGGGATAAAGCTGCTTTAGCTCCGGCCTGGCTCATGCCGGTCTTGAGAATAACCACGGGCTTGCGGCGATTCACCCGGGTCGCCGTCTCCAGAAACTGGCGGCCAGCGGTGAGGCCTTCGATATGGAGGGCAATGACCTGGGTATCTGGATCATGTTCCAGATAAGCCAACACTTCTGCGAAGCCGATATCTGCGGCGTTCCCCAGGTCAATGGCTTTCGATAATGGGCCAGTAAAAGATTCTGCCCCTACTTGGGGGGCCCCACTCTGGGCCACGAGGGCCACCGGCGGTGGGTCCGGGGGGCAGATCAGATCCACAAAGGCCGTGGTAAAGCCGATCCGGGCGTTGAAAATGCCCATGGTGTTGGGTCCGATAATGCGGGCTTGAAACCGGCGGGCAGCCTTGACCAGTTTATCCTGTAAAATCTTGCCTTGGGTATCGGCATCGGCAAATCCCTGGGTGATGATCACCAGCCAACGGATGCCTTTGGCCAGGCACTCCTCCACCACTTCCAGGACCAGATCTCGTCCCACGGCGATGACGGCGACCTGGGGCACTTCTGGTAAGTCCTGCACCCGGGGATATACTTTGTGCCCCAAGATTTCTTCAGCCTGGGGATGAACCACATACACCCGCCCCTGATAGCCATAACGGAGCAGCATTTCAAGCCCATTGTAGGCGCCCACTCCGGTCCGCCGGGAGACCCCTACTAAGACCACCGCCTCTGGGGCAAATAGTTCCTGCATGCCTGCTACCTTTGGGTTGTCGGTTGGAGGTTAGGAGCTGCCGATTGCTGATTCGGCTCTTTTTGCCAGGGGGAAAACCGGTTGCTGTCCATATCGTTCCCCCCCTGAAGGGGGGTGAAGCAGATAAGGGCTGTCCGGCGAAAAATGCGCCCTTGGCGTTGACTTGAGACAATGGGGACGCGGCCTCCCCTGTCCCTTCATGTGTCTCAGATGTCCTCTATTGTGTTATTCTGAGCTACCCTAAGCGGCAAAAAATCTCCGGTTGAAGGCAAGGGCTGAGACGCTGGGTCATTGCCTTAGGAAGAAAAAACCCGGTCCTCAACAGAAGAGGTCCCTGCCAGGCACCGTCGTTTATATGTGGCTTATAAGAGAGCAATATGCCCTGTTGGTTGCCCTCCCCAAAGTCCTGACCTCCCTGGCCCGGTAGCGGGGGAGGGAGTGGAGGACATAAAATATTTTATTTCCGCTGGTCATTTTGGTAAACCGTCCAGCTTTGGCGGCAAGGCTGCCGACCTAAAATACGTTTCCGGTTGAGTACCAGTTGCCAGCAAACATGGCAGCCTCTTCTCCAATCCCCCCGATTCAGGGCCGGCCTAGAAATCCAGGGAGGGGTGTTTGCTCACTTTAACCGGGCGCTGGAAATATTCCAGGGCCAGACGGGTAGCTACCCGGCCTCGGGGGGTTCGATTGAGGAAACCGCATTGAATGAGGAAGGGTTCGTAAACATCTTCCAGGGTGTCCCGCTCTTCGCAGAGGGCCGCAGCCAGAGTGTCCAGACCTACAGGCCCTCCGTCAAATTTGTCGATGATGGTTAAGAGGATGCGCCGGTCCATGCGGTCAAAACCACGATCATCTACCTCCAAGAGATTGAGGGCCGCATCGGCCATTTCCCGGGTAATGCGACCGTCACCCTGGACCTGGGCATAATCCCGCACCCGTTTCAGCAGCCGGTTGGCGATGCGGGGGGTGCCCCGGGATCGGCGGGCGATTTCCCAGGCTCCGGCTTGGTCGATCTCCACCTGCAGGGTGCCGGCCGCTCGCATTACGATGGCCTGCAGTTCCGGGGGCTGATAAAACTCCAGACGCAGCATGAGGCCGAAGCGGTCCCGCAGGGCCGGCGTCAGGAGGCCGGCCCGGGTGGTTGCCCCCACCAGGGTAAAGCGGGGGATGTCCAACCGCAGGGCCCGGGCCCCAGGGCCTTGCCCGATGATCAGGTCCAGTTTAAAGTCCTCCATGGCAGGGTAA
>CAZARS010000030.1:0-15506 GCA_964487625.1 uncultured Desulfobacca sp. | reverse complement strand
TCCTCCACCACATGGGGCAGCCGGTGAATTTCATCGATAAAGAGCACGTCCCCTGGTTTCTGGTTGGTGAGGAGGGCTGCCAGATCGCCGGGCCGCTCAATGACGGGGCCAGAGGTGGTCTTCAGATTGACGCCCAACTCCTGGGCGATGATGTGGGCCAAGGTGGTCTTGCCCAGACCGGGGTGGCCATGTAGAAGGATGTGGTCCACAGCCTCACCCCGACCCTGGGCCGCAGCAATGGCAATGGCCAGCGTCCGTTTCAGATCTTCTTGGCCGACAAACTCCGCCAAGGACCGGGGGCGCAGACCGATTTCCAGTCCCAGGTCCTCGGGCTGCCGCCGGGGACTAACAAAGCGTTCCTGTTCATCCATGATACTGAGCAGTTTAGCGCACGACCTAGCCTCTTGCCAAGGGGAATGTTGGCCCAAAGCCCGCTCGTTAACCGTGCCGCATTGCGGCGCGGGAGGCGCAACCCAAACCTCCCGCCAGCCAGTTACGAAGCCTAGGAAGCTGTTGCAAAATCCAGGGATCAAATATTTGTCATTCTGAGCGAAGCGAAGAATCTAATCTTTACCTCGAGATAAAGATCCTTCACTCCGTTCAGGATGATAAAAAGAGGTTTTGCCACAACCTTTAGACTCCTCTCGGCGATCTTGGCCCTGACAGGAAACTCTTGTGGCCATGCATATTTTTTCGCAGCCGCTTGCCGTGCCTCAAGATAACAAGCCGGCAGGCCCTGCCCTGCAACCACAAAATGGTCATGGGGAGGTATGGCAAAGCCGCCGCGCTCTCCTTACAACTCAAGATGAGCAGTTCCTGATCGGGCGCTGTCAGGTACAAGGTTAGGCGAATCATAACTGCAGCATCTGCCGGGCGTTTTCCGCCGTGATCAACCGCTGCTGTTCAGGGCTCAGCCCCCCCGCCGCCATCTCCACCAGATAGCGGTTGGGACGCAACAGAGGAAAATCACTGCCAAAAAGGATCTTTTCCGGCCCCATGATGTCCACGGCCAGCCGGTAGATCTCGGGGCGATAGAGGTAGGGCGAGGCCGCGGTATCGAAATAGACGTGCCGCAACACGTCTGCCACCTCTTTTTTCATGAGCTGATAAAAAAAGAGGCCACCGCCCCAATGGGCCAGAATAATGGTGAGGTCGGGAAAGGCCTGGATTAATTTATAGAGATCGCCCAACTGCATGGGACTTTTCCCCGGATAGGTATGGCCCACCGGCTCATTGGTGTGCAGGAGGAGCGGTACGCCATAGCCCTGGCACAGATCGGCAATGGGGGCCAGGGCGGTCAAGATATCACTGCCCAAGCCCTCCTGATAGAAGGCCAATTCTCCCACCCCCCGGCAGCCTGCGGCCAGACAGCGTTCCACTTCCCCGGCCGCGCCGCTCTCCAGGGCATTGACGCAGGCGAAACCGATGAGATGACGGGGATAACGGTGCTGTGCCTCCAGGATGTAATCATTATGGCGGCGCATCGTGGACAGGCGGCGCCAGGGAAAGCCGAAGACCACCGCTTGCGCCATGCCCTCTTCCTCCATGGCCGTCAGCAGTTCTTCAGCGGTGGCCAGGCGGGCCTGTGGGGCCTCATACAGCCACCGGAAGGCCGGCTCATCGGCAAAAAAATCTTGCCGGCGCTGCACGATCTCGGGTGGAAAAATATGGGTATGGATGTCGATCATAATGGTACCACTGCTGCCTATAAGTTGTTTTTCAGCGATGTACTGCCGTCAAGCCCAAAGCCCGGCAGACAGCCTCATGCAGTCGAGGTCGGAAAGCCCGGATGGCCTCATGATAGCGCCCCAGATGAACCCGATTGGTTAGCAATACTACTATGATACCTTGTGCCAGGTCAATCCAAAAAGAGACGCCGGTAAACCCCAGATGGCCCACCGTGTGGGGGGAGAACAAACGGCCACAACTGGCATCCCGGCTGGCTGGTACATCAAAACCCAAAGCCCGGGGGGAGCCGGGCGGGGGGGTCAAAAAGGTGCGGACCACGGCGGGGTCAAAAAAATGGTTGCCAGCTCCTCCCTGATAAGCCTGATACAGGTGCACGGCCAATCGCCAGACGTCCGGGCCGGTGCCAAAGAGCCCAGCATGGCCAGCCACCCCGCCGGCTGACCAGGCGTTTTCATCATGAACCTGCCCTTGTATATCTCGGCCAGGAATGAGCCCCTCTTCTGTCGCCGCGTAGTCGAGAGGCTGGCCATGAAACCGTTCCTGCGGTCGGAACTTTAGGGTTATTAAACCCAGGGGTTCGTAAATACGGCGTTGGCAAAAGACAGCCAAGGTCTCTCCGGCCACCGTCTCCACCACCGCTTTAAGGAGCATAAAATTCAGGTCGCTATAGATGGTTAACGGTCCCGGCGTGTGTTCCAGGGGCTCTGCAGCTGCTAGGCGCTCCAAGGCCGTCGGTCGCGCCGCCGCCGGCAGAGTCAGTAACGTCTCATAGTAAGGCCGCCAGGCCGGTAGACCGGAACGGTGGGTCAACAAAGCAGTCAGGGGGAGTAGTCGCTTGTCGGGCGGCAGCCAATTAGAGGGGAGAATATCCCCCAGGGTAGCTGTCAGGTGGAGGCGCCCTTCTTGCACCAATACCAGCAGGGCTAACGTCGTGGCCAGAGCTTTGGTGATGGAAGCCAGATCAAACATCGTCCTGAGGGTGGTCGCCGGACTGTCGGGGGCAAGACTGAGACGGCCCACGGCGGACTCATACTCCACCCCTCCGGCCTGGCCGGCCAACACTACCGCGGCGGTATAAACCCCTTCCGCCAGGCCCGCTTCCATGATCTGCTGCACCTGCTGCCAGTCGGTCACGTTTATTCCCTCCCCCGATTTTTCCTCCAGCATTGCACTCTGGTCCGACAATGTTTTTACATGAGGTTGTGGCGCCTTGGAATCTGTTAGAGCCGTCTCATTTTGTCATTCTGAGGGCGCGGCGCGACCGCAGAATCTCAGATCCTTCGCTGCGCTCAGGATGACCAGAGAAAAGAAGCCAATGGTGGAAGTTTTTTTGGCTTTCAGCGTCCTTTTGCAAACTTTGCAGGAAGCCTGCCGGACCTTCATGCCATCATTGTATCCTTGCGGCGGCACCGGGGCAAAGAGAGTATGTCGAAAAACCCCTCCCTTGGGCTGATTTATTCGAGCCCCAAGCATCACCGAGGGATGAAGAAAACTGGTCAAGGTTGCCGGTGTCTGACGGTATCAAGCAGACACATCTTTTCATTTATTAAGCCTTGATCGTGGCGAAGGAATGGCCTCCTGTACACCGACTTTGCCGGTTCGTGAGTCGCTGGCCCTTAGCCCGCACCCTCGGATCAGCCTAGGCCTGGAGCCTCAACCCCTGGCCTTGAGAATAGTTCTTCTGGCGTGAACCTCTTTTCTGCTATAATAGGCATACTGTATTGGTATCCGGGCGGAAAGGGAGGGCAGGGTTTGCCAGGCAAGCAACAAAATCGACTCATGCTATGGCTCGTCCTCTGGCTCAGCGGCCTGAATCTTCTCTGGGGTCCGAGTCAGGCGCTGGCTGGTAAGGTGTTGGACCTGGTACGGGCCAATAAGACCGTGCGTGTAGGCGTCAGCGGTGTCCTGGCGGGTTTTTCTTACAAAGACGAGACCGGCACATGGCAGGGGCTGGAAGTTGACTTGGCCCGAGCCGTTGCCGCTGCGGTCTTGGAGGACCCAGGAAAAGTCACCTTCATTGAGGTCACCGCGGCTAACCGTTTCCCTATCCTCTTGGCGGATAAGGTGGATTTACTGCTGCGCAACACCACCTATACCTTCAACCGCGAAGCGGCCATGGGTCTCCGGTTTGCCAACGTCTATTTCTTTGATGGCCAGACCTTTATGGTCCCTGCCGCGAGTCCCATCCAGACCCTGGCGGATTTACAAGGGGCTACCATTGCCTATGCCCAGCGCACCACCCATGAGCAAAACCTGAAGGATTTCTTCCAGGCCAAAGGCTGGAGCTTCATCGGCCAACCGCTGGAGACTTTATCAGAACTCTGGGAAGCGCTCCAGTCCGGTCGCTGTCAGGCCGTGACCGCTGATCGAGGCGAATTGGCCGGTATCCGGCTGCACGCCCCTGGTGGTCCCAACGCCTGGCGTATCCTGCCGGAAAGCATTTCTGAGGAACCCCTGGCCGCCGTAGTTCGGGCCGGGGATGAAGAGTGGCTCCTCGTCGTCAAATGGGTTATTTATGCCCTCATCGAGGCCGAAGAGCGGGGTATTACCCAGGCCAATGTCCGCGAAATGTTGGCAACGCCCCCCAACCCCTCCTACCAGCGTTTTCTGGCCTCCACTGGCCTGGCGGAGAAGACCCTCACCCTCAAACCTGGCTGGGTCATCCGCGTCATAGAGGCAGTGGGAAATTATGGCGAGATTTATAATCGCCATTTCGGGCCTCATACCCCCCTCCATCTGGAACGCGGGCCCAATCGCGTGGGGAAAGATGGCGGCCTGCTTTTCTCACCCCCATTCCGGTAAGACAAGGGAAAAGGGGCAGAAAAGCAACATACTTGCTTAGTAGTTTTCGTGGCAAGTTCTCACAACCCTTGCCCCGCAGCGTCGGGGAAAGGTATGGGTGAGGGGCATATTTTAATTTTTTCCGCAAGTTATTCAGGCGATGCGTTCAGATTTTGCAGCAGAGCTGCCGCCTTAGAACTCATTGCCAACTGGGCACGAACCTGTTGCTTGATTATTACGGCGGTTCTGTTGCCGGGGGCCTCTCAGGGGCTGCCACCCGTTGGCAGATAAAGCCTCGACAGTTACTTTCTAGCGGTGGCATATTGAGGTTCAGCTATGTTCAGTGAAACCATCCAAAACATCACCATTATGCTGGTTTTTCTTGTGGTTATCGTTGCCATCGCCTTTGATGTCATCGATATGCTCCTGGCCGCTCTGTTGGGTGTCAGCTTCCTCACGATTTTGGGCATTTTCAACCAACATGATATCCAGAATGTCACGCGCAGTGCCGGTGGCCCCATTGCTCTGCTCTTCGGTGGCATGGTGGTGGCACGGGTGCTGACCCCCACTGGCATCTTTGAGTACATAGGTTCCCGCTATGTCATCTACACCCGGGGCAGCGGTAAAAGGTTTCTCCTCAGCCTCTTTCTTTTGGTGGGGCCCCTCTGTACCATTTTGCCCAACGCCACCACCGTCATCCTTTTGGCTCCCATCATCCTCCGGGTGGCCCAGACCCTTAAGGTCGATATCGCCGGTCCCATGATCATCACTGCCATCATCAGCAATTCGGCCGGCCTCCTGACCTTGGTGGGCGACCCTGCCACTTTCCTGGTGGGAAGCGCCATTGGCATGAGCTTCATGGCCTATCTCCAAAAAGTCAGTCTCGGAGGGCTGCTGACCCTCCTGGTCTTGGTGCCCCTTGTCCCCATCCTCATGCGGGAGATCTGGCAGACTGAAGTTACCTTGCCTCCGGACCTCAAACCCGAGCCCCTGACCAGGCCATATCTCTGCCTCTTTGCCTTATTGATCCTGGGTATTATGGTGATCCTGTTCATTGCTGGGGAGATGCTGCCCAACCCTATTGTCCCCCCGGCTGTGTCCATAATTGCTGCTTCTCTGGCCCTTTTGTTGGTATATGAAGCCAAAATTGATCATGTGACAGATGTCCTCAAGGACGTGGATTGGCGACCTTATTGTTTCTCATTGCCCTGTTCTGCCTGGTGGAAGCCTTTGCTAAAACCGGTCTCTTGCAGGGGATGTCAGGGGCGCTCTATACCTGGTTCGGCACCAATTTGCTGCCCATCAGTCTGTTCCTTCTGGCCTTTGTGGGCCTGAGTTCCAGCGTGTTGGCCAATATCCCGGTAGTGGCCATCATGCTGCTGATGGTGAAAGGCTATCTGGTCACCGCCCAGTTTGTGCCCGAGACCGGTCTGGCGGCCAGCTTTCTGGATTGGCCTACTTCCACCTTGCCGGTCTTCATCGCCATGATGTTTGCCGGCACCTTGGGCGGCAACGCCACCCTCATCGGCGCCTCGGCCAATGTCGTGGCTGCCGGTATCTGTGCGGCTCAAGGGAAGCCCATATCCTTTATGACTTTCCTGCGCTATGGCGCGCCTCTGATGGTTTGCCAATTAATCGCCGCCGCCGTCTATATTCTGATCTGGTACATGCTCAGCAGCTGAGGAGAGGAGGAGGTGGGAGGCCCCGGGCTCAACAAGCACAGCGGCCGGTTTGGTGGACCGGCCGCCCGAGGACTGCTTACTTCTCAATGCGGCAGAAAAAACTCCGACTGGAGGGCGTGCCGGTGATGGGATCGCGGCGATCATCATCCGTCAAGTTGTTGACATTCATTTCCGGATCTATCTCACCCCACCCCCAGGCCAGGCGTACCACGCCCGCCGGCACGGCTCTAGTGAGGCGGGCTGGCAGCCGCACCCGGCCCCGGGGCGTCGTGATGGTCAACATCTGACCGGCGGTGATCCCCCGTCTGTTGGCCTCATCGGGGTGTAGATCCGCGCTCGGGGCCGGATCGCCCCGGCGCAGGGCCGGGATCTGGAAAAATTGGGTATGGGTGAAGCGATTGTTCCTGGCCCCACTAATGCCAATGAGGGTGTCCGGACCGGCCATCTCCGCAAAACTGAGGGGATCGACCAAGCCCCCGTCCTGAAACGGCACCGCCGGTTGGCCCGCAGCAGCCAGACGCTCTGAAAATAACTCCACTTTTCCCGAGGGCGTCGCAAAGCCCTGCTGCCGATACTTTTCAAAGGCCAGTGGCGTGGCCCGTAGGCCCTCGGGATGGGCCCGTAACTGCGCCACCGTCAGACCCGAAGGCTCCAGCTGAAAATCAATGGCCTCCTCCACTGTCTGCCAAGGGAAATATTCCGCCAATCCCAGACGCCGTCCCAACTCGAACATGATCCACCAATCGGGCCTGCTTTCTGCCAGAGGTGGGATTACCTCATTGGCCAAGATTACCGGGCTGTTGCGCAGGTAGGCGCGGTTGAGCTGGGTCTTTTCAAAGCAACTGCAGGCCGGTAGGAACACGTCAGCCAGTTGAGCCGTCCGATTCTGAAACAAATCGATGGTCACCAAAAATTCCAGCTTTTCAAAGGCCCGCCGGGCCCGGTTGGCATCCGCCATGGTGATGACCGGATTGCCGGATTGGACCACCACCATCCTGACCGGATAGGGTTTTTCCTCTAGAATGGCATCCACCAAGGCTGATTGGACGTGCAGCCCCCAATTATGGTGGAAAGTATTAAACAGCGGGTGGTCCAGCGTTATCGGAGGGGCGTTCCCTGGACAATGATCCCTGGCCTGCAGGTCGTGCACCGGCACCGGCTGCAGGATAAAATCGCCGCCGCCTTTGTCCAGATTGCCGGTCAGGGCCCGCAAGAGACAGACCGCCCGGGTAGTCTGAAAGACCTGCAGGTGCATATCCAGCCCATTGCCGTCAATGATGCAGGCCGGTTTGGTGGTGGCATAGAGACGGGCTGCCCTCCGGATGTCCGCGGGGGCCAGCCAGACGCGGGGCCCGACTGCGGCGGCTGGAAAGGCCGCTGCGACCTTGGCTAACTCGTCAAAACCTACACAATATGCGTTAACAAACTCAGCATCATACCAACCCTGGGAGATGATCTCGTGGATCATGGCCATGGCCAGCAGACCGTCATGCCCCGGCTTGATCTGCAGCCACAGGTCCGCCATTTTGGCCAGAGTTGTCTGCACCGGATCAATGACAATGAGCTTGGCTCCCTGTTCCTTGGCCGCTAAGATGGCTTCATAGGCCCCGGGAGCCGTATGCCGGTCGTTCTTCCCCCAGACCACGATGCACCGGGAGGTTCTGGCCTGGGCCAGGGTCAGAGAGCCGTAGGTATAAACATGGGCCATCTCCCGGGCCACATGGCAGACCGAACCGTTGCCCAGGGTGTTGGGCGAGCCGAACAGGTTCATGAGGCGATTGGCGTAATCCCAAGGTGCGCCCCAATCTGCGGCCATCCCCCGTAGCCAGGCCACCGTCTCGGCCCCGTACCGCTCCTTGTATCCCCGCATCTTCTCGGCCACCAAGTCCAGGGCCGCATCCCAAGAGGCTTCCTGCCAGGCCCCATTCCGGGTCCGTATTAACGGCTGGCGGACCCGCTCCGGAGCATAAACGATATCCGGCGCGGCCCGCAACTTAGGGCAGATCAAGCGCTTTTCCGGTGGCAAGAAAGACTTGCGCTCTGCCCGTATCAAGCGGCCGTTCTCCACCTCGGCGATCACCGGGCAACACGCAGAACAGAGGCGACAGACCGTGTGTACTTGCTGGATCATGATGGCATCACTTTAAAATAGGTTAAGGGTCAAGGATTAAAAATCTTCTAGGTGAAGGTCAAATCTCTGCCCTGGCCATTAATCTTCGACCACTGACCGGGGCCTCAACGGCAGGCTTTAATATAACAGCTCCGGATCATCTCATAATGGTTGCAATGGGTCCGGATCTTCCACCAAATGGGACCGTGGGACTCCACTTGCCAACAGGGGTCGAGGCAGCCTTTTTTGCCTTCCAACAGGTCGATGATATTGGCTTGGGCCCGCCCCGCAAAAGGCCCGGCACCGGTGCCCCCGAGCCAGGCTGTTTCTGGCGCCACTTGGGTGGACCAGGAAAATGGATCGGAAAAGAGGAATTGGGCTCCCGTCGGTTTGGCCAAGCGGTTGATCTCCGTAAGATGATTCAGGGGCGCCGGCAGCTTATCCACCATGTTGAGAGAGGCGATTCCGGCAAAGCTACCACTCCGGAAGGGGAACGCTTGGGCATCGGCCACAAGAAAATCCAGATTAAAGGTGGGCCAATCGGCTGGCAGTTCCAGGGTGAGCTCCCGCTGCAGCAGGCCTTCTTCCGGTAGGGCCAGCTGCAAGCGCCGTCGCGTCAACAATTCCCGGGCCGTACGGATAAAGGCCACCGAGTTATCAATCCCTACTACCAGATCGAATTTTTTGGCCATCTCAAAGGCAAAGCGGCCCACGGCGCATCCCCCGTCCAGGCAATTCCCCGGCGCCGGCTGCATCAGGCCGGCCCAGCGTTGATATGCATCCGTGGCCATCTCGTCTCCCAGCAGGTCCCCGTAATGACTCCAGAGATACGAGGCTACAACCGCCGGCGTCTCGTAGCGGTTGCTCGGGTCAGGAGATTGCCGCTGCGGATCCAGCAAGGCGATGCCTTCCTGAATGGGATAAGTTTTCCGGCAATTTGGGCAAGATAAGGTGCCGGTCAGGATATCCTCCTGGTGGCTGGCCTGCACGGCCGCTTGTAAAGGATATTCCCCCGGCAGGCAGTGGGGGCAGACAAGCAGATCCAAGAGAGCTTGTTTCATGTCATCCTCAAGGGGGAGCAGTTATTCGGCAAGTAAAACTGGCGCGGGGCAAGCTGCGCTGCAGCCGCGGGGCCCAGCCGAGGAAAATCCGATGGGCCTCAACCGGTGGTCAGGAAAGGCCCCGACCGCCGCCATTGCGGTCATCACTGCCAACTGCAAGCAATAACCGATTGCCAAGGCCAGACGAAAAATAATAGCTATTATGTAAGAGCCTGAAAGCCTTTTGTCAAGCGGAGCAGGATGTTCCTGCGCCACCAGCATCTCCTCGTTTTGGTATGCTAGTGTTCCGTTCTGTATTTACTCTGTTTTTAAGCTGCCAAGGGTTTGCCGGTATAGGTCTATTGCCGAGGACGGCCTGTCCTTCATTATATTTCTTGATATTGTGCCTACGCTGGTCTATCAAGGCTTGTTTGGCTGGCCAGACGCTCCCTTTGGGGACATCACGGCTCAACATATTGAACCAGATTTCCACCTGGTTGAGCTAAGAGGCAGACATTGGGGTGGAATAAAGCGTTAAGCGACGATACATGGTAAGTCACTGCTTGACCTTATGGTGCTGGTGAGCGGCAAAGTTGTTAAAGTCACGGGTAAAAGCCGGAGGGGGACTGGGCGTTAGAGATAATTGAGAAACGCCAAGAATTCTTGGTGGATGTGGCGATTCAGACCTCTGCCCTCTCCGTCGCCCCAAGTGTTCTAACCAGGCGGCCACCAAGCAGGTGGTGCCACACCGCCGATAGGTTGCCGTTCGTCGGTGGGAATAGCCTGCGCGGCTCGGCAGCTTGAATTGCTGATGATCCAGAGCTTGCATGTGGGATTTTGCATCGACAGCCAAGATCAGGGCATTGTCCGGCAGGTCCAAATACAGACCCAAGATAACCAGTTGTTTCGCCTCAAACTCCGGGTCTGGACTTTTCCCCCGCCGATTACTCAACCTCATGAGGTTTCTTGCGTCCTGCCTGTAGGAGGCGCTGAACGGAAGACTTGCTTATCCCCAGCACCCGTGCCAATTTCCTGACGGTCCAGACACCCCTGCCATCTGGCGGGGGAGTGCAGGCCAAGGCCATAACTTTGGTACGAGTTTCCGGGGCAATCGTCCGGTTGCGACCCTTACGGGGTAAATCCGACAAGCCTTGGAGACCAGAAGTAAGGAAGCGTTTCCGCCACTTAGAACAATTTTGGGCGCTTAAGCCAGTCTGTGCTCGGATCTGAGCCACACTCAGCCCTTGCTCGGAAAAGAGAATAACCCGCGCTCGCTGGGCTAGCTTTTGCTGGGTCGTTCCAGCTCTAGCCCACATGGTCAGGGTCTCTCTTTCTTTTTCGGTCAATTTGATTTGTATCTTTGTCCCGCGGGGCATTTGAGCTTACCTCCTGGGACATAATTATATCATATTAAATGAGGGACGCAACACTAGACCCCTCCTCTGTGGGCCCGCCATAAATTCAGCGGCCCCTGGAGTATAGCCTGGGGAAAATTGGCACTCAAATCTACCCGGAGCCGCGACATCTCCACCTGTTGAGCAAATTGGCTCTCACTCAGGGGCAAGCCCCTTTTGAACCAGGTGTCTTGCAGAGTTTCCTCGCCCGCAAAGTGGCAAGCGATGAACTCCACCCAGAGTTCCATTTCGGCGTTAGCCAG
This sequence comes from uncultured Desulfobacca sp., assembly GCA_964487625.1. Lineage (GTDB taxonomy): Bacteria > Desulfobacterota > Desulfobaccia > Desulfobaccales > Desulfobaccaceae > Desulfobacca. The sequence goes on along the minus strand of CAZARS010000030.1, from coordinate 4,547 downwards.
TGAAGCGCGCTCCCCCGGGTGGCCTCTGGCCCGGTTCCTTAGCCACAACTATGCGTCCCCTTCGGAGCCGTGGCTGCGACTGCGGCCTTTGCCGCTTCCCGGATGCGTTTCAATTCCTGGGTGTAAATGGGCATGTCCCGGTCCACCAACACCCCGATGGGAATCTTGCCAGCCAACTCCGCGTCGCTTAATTGGGGGACCTTTTCCACCCGCACGGCGGCTTCTTTCTGCCACAGCAGCATTTCCACCGGCCCTCCCAATTTATTCCGGCGGCCATAGAGAGTCGGACAGTGGCTAATGGCTTCGATAACGGCAAATCCCCGCTTTTTGATGCCCTGCTCAATCAACTGGTCAAGGAGATTGGCATGAAATACGGTGCTGCGCCCCACAAAGGCCGCGCCCGCCGTTACCGCCAGATCGGCAATGGCAAAGGGATGCTCAATGTTGCCATAGAGGGCCGTGGTGGCCAGGGAACCGTAAGGGGAGGTGGGCGAATACTGTCCCCCCGTCATGCCGTAGGTGCTATTGTTCACAATGATGGCTGTCAGGTTGAGGTTGCGCCGGGCCGCATGGATGAAATGGTTGCCGCCGATGGCCGTGGCATCCCCATCCCCCATAATGACAATGACTTGTAAGCGGGGTTTGGCCAACTTAATGCCGGTGGCAAAAGTCAAAGCCCGGCCATGCGTGGTATGCAGGGTGTTAAAATCCACATATACCGGCATCCGCCCAGCACAGCCGATCCCCGATACCAAAACAATATCATCCTTGCTGTAGCCGGTGCGATCAATGGCCCGGATCAGGGCCCCCAAGACAATCCCATTGCCACAGCCGGGACACCAGACATGGGGGAACTTCTTGTCATGCCGTAAGTATTTGTAGATGAGTTTGGTTTGCTCAGCCATATCAAGCCCTTGGCCAGAGGCCGGTCAACGCCCATCCGAAAGCTCTTTTGGACCTGCGCCTCCACGGCGAGTTTTTAAGACAACAAATCTGGTTCCAACCATCGCTTCATTAAGCAGTTTATTCTTTGAACATAATTTATTTTTGGCAATTTCCCAACTTTTTTATGCCAACGGGAGGCCCCGAGGCAGTGAGGAGGCTGATGCCAACCTCTTTATCGCAAGTGGCGCCCCGTCCCACCTTGGCCTCGATTTAGGGGGGTGTGGGTTGGTTACTGGAGCCGAACAGCCCTGGTAATGATCAAATGCTCATAAAAAAAACTTGACCGGGACAGGGGCTGGTTTTATACTTTAGTTGCGAAACATGTAAATATTCTGCTGCTGCCCTTAGACAAAGTGGCGGGGCAGAAGACTTTGAACTTAAAAATGGCAAGCCACGCGAGGATGGCCATGAAATCTCGCAACTGTTCCGCTGGTGGGGGACGGTGCCCCCCGCGACGCCGGGTCGTAGGGTCCTAAAGCCGTAGCCTGTTTTCCCTCTCTCATGGAGAGCCTAGCTTCTATCCTGAGCATCGAGGCCAGGTGGGGACTGCTTTGCCAGCGGCCACCGGCGCTTCGAATCAAGCACTTTTGAAGGAGATCCCGATGATCGGTACCACCAAGAAACCCCTGGAGGAGATTTTACAGGCTCTGGAGGGTTATAAGAAGATTGCGGTTGTGGGCTGCGACGGCTGCGCCAAGGTCTGTATGACCGGCGGGTTGGATCAGGTCCATGAATTGGCCGAAACCCTGAAGAAACAAGGCAAAGAGATTACTGTGGAGGTGAGCCCCGAGCGCACCTGCAATATCATGCACTCCCGTAATTATCTCACCCCAGTGAAAGACCAGATCGCCGCGGCCGATGCTATGATTGTTTTGGGCTGCGGCGGCGCCGTGCAGATTGCCCGGCAGACCACCGAAGAATTTGGTCTTACCATGCCGGTGAAGGTCGGGCTGGACTCGGTGGGCCACATGGATATGGTCATTCCTGGCGTCATGGCCATGGAACAGTGCCAGGAGTGCGGCCAATGTATCCTCAACGAAACGGGCGGCATCTGTCCGGTGACCAAATGCGCCAAAAGCCTGTTGAACGGTCCCTGTGGCGGCTCGGAAAACGGCAAATGCGAAGTGGATCCCAACCGGGACTGCGCCTGGGTTTTGATCTACAACCGCATGGCGGCGTTGGGTGAATTGGACCGGCTGAAACGTTACAAGGAGCCCAAGGATTATAGCAAGATGGCCAAACCCCGGGTCCTCTACATCAAAGAGGGGAGGTGCGCATGAAACTCACCGAGCTGTTCCAGAAAAAGACCTATGTCGTCACCGGCGAAGTGGGGCCGGTGAAAGGCTGTTCGCGGCTCAACGGCGGCCCGCCGCCCGATTATATCCAAGAGGCGCTGAATATTAAAGATTATGTCCATGCGGTCAACATCACCGATAACCAGGGCGCGGCCATGCGCTTGGGTGCTCTGGCCGCCTCGGTGCTCACCAAGCAGTTCGGCCTGGAGCCCATCTTCCAGATAACCTGTCGGGACCGCAACCGCCTAGCCATTCAATCAGACCTATTGGCGGCCTGTACCCTGGGCATTGACAATGTTCTTTGCCTCACCGGCGATCACATCAAGGTGGGCGACCATAAGAGCGCCAAACCGGTCTTCGACATTGATTCGGTACAGATGCTGAAGATCGCCGCCGGCCTCAATGCCGGGCACGATATGATGGGGAACAAGCTCTCTCAGGCCACCGATCTGGCTCTGGGCGCTGCAGCCAACCCCAACTTCGACCCCTTGGACCTGCAGCTCCTGAAGATGGAGAAAAAAGTGGACGCAGGCTGCCAATTCTTCCAGACGCAGCCGGTGTATGAACCCAAAAAATTCGAAGTCTTCATGCAAAAGGCGGCCAAGTTGGGCGTGCCCATCATGTTCGGCATGGTGGTGATCAAGTCCCCAGGGATGGCCAAATTTATTAACGAGAACGTCACCGGCATCACCGTGCCAGAGTCCTGGATTAAAGAGTTGGACAGCGTCCCCAAAACCGATTACAAGAAAAAGGCCACGGCCATGACCATCGACCTCCTCAAGGAGATTGCCCCCATGTGCCAGGGCATCCATTTCATGCCCTTTGGCTGGTCCGACATCATCCCCGAGGTCCTGGAGGCGATCCGGCCATATCTCCCCAAATAGTCAGCGCTTAAAAAAGAGGCCTGCAAGCAACTAGGGCGAGCCAGCGGCTCGCCCTGATCATTTCTTTGGTTACTAACCATTCTGCTGTTGCGGCTCTGTGGGGTTATGATACGGCGCTGCCCTCCAAGGGCTGTTTATTCCTCGTGTCCTTGTCCATACCCTGTAGCGAAGCAAAGAATCGCCGGTATCATGACAGAATAGATCCTGCGCCTTCTATGGCGCCTCAGGATGACAAAGCGAAAAGCTCGCCTTTGCCACAGTAGTGATGGTCATGGCCAAGGGGGCAAATACCATCGTTTTGCCAGCCATGGGGCACGAGTTTGACTTCTTTGATTTCTCTGCTACCCTTGCTCCGCTGGCCGCAGCTTCCCGATTAGCAATGCTTATCCTCCAGAGCATTGAGCCTTGATTCTATTTTTCCAGGGCCAGTTCCACCAACCGGTCCAGGAGGGCCGGAAAGGGCAGGCCCGCGGCGGCGGCGGCTTGGGGGAAGAGGCTGGTGGCGGTCATGCCGGGGATGGTGTTGGTTTCCAAGACAAAAACATCATCGCCCCGCACAATAGTATCAGTGCGGCTATACCCTCGGCAGCCCAAGGCCCGATGGGCGATGAGGCCGCACTGCTGCACCCGGGCGGTGAGTTCTGGATTGAGCCGGGCCGGGACGATCTCGTGGCTGGCGCCTGGCAAATACTTGGCCTCGTAGTCGAAAAAGGCATAGCCCTCACCGGGGATAATCTCCACCAAAGGCAAGGCCTGCAGGTCATCGTTGCCCAGCACAGCGCTGGTGACTTCGATGCCGTCGATGAATTCCTCCACCAGGACGCGGCGGTCCAGGGCAAAGGCTTTATCCAGGCCGGCGGCTAATTCCGCTGGGCTGCGGGCGATGCTAATCCCGATGCTGGAGCCCTCGTTAACGGGCTTAATAACCGCGGGAAGCCCCACCGCAGCGATGACCGAGGCCGGGTCGGTGGGCACCTGCCGGTCCAGGAATACGGCTCGGGGGACTTGCAGGCCGGCCTGTTGATAGAGTTTCTTGCTGATTTCTTTGTTCATGGCCACGGCGCTGGCCATGACGCCGGAACCCTGGTAGGGCAGCCCCAAGAGGTCCAAGAGTCCTTGAATGGTGCCATCTTCGCCGTAGCGGCCGTGCATGATGATGAGGGCTACATCCAGGGTGGGGGCCTCAGCCACCAGCCGTTGCAGGTCATCGCGGGGGTCATAGCGCCGGATATCGTATTTCTCTTTGTCTAACGCCGCATACACCTGGTCGCCACTTTTCAGGGACACCTCGCGCTCCGAGGAATTACCGCCACTTAACAAGGCCAAGCGAATTTTCTGCATCTCCGCCTCCAGAATCGATGAGGTTGCTGAGGTCTGCCGGGGTTATATCCAAAAAGGCAAAAATCTTCTGTTCCAGCACCAG
>CAZARS010000029.1:24138-25897 GCA_964487625.1 uncultured Desulfobacca sp. | reverse complement strand
AGGATTTTGGACCAAGGGCCAATAAGAAAGAGATCATCACCCCCGGCAAAGACAGTATAGATGTCCAGGTAATCTCTCTCTTTCTGCAAAAGATAAGGGAGATAATAACAGAAGAAAAAATGCAGCTGCCGGCTCATGGTTGCCAAGCGGGCCAGGGTGAATTTCTCCGGCGGCACCCCCTCCAGCATGATGACCCCCAGGTTGTCTACATCAGCCTTGAGGACGCCCAATGCCTCCAGACCTTGATACCTTCCCGGTTTGTCAGTGAACGTCAGGGCTTGGCGGGCCAATTGGCCCAGTGTTTTGGGATTGCCCGGCTCCAACTCCTCCGGTGGCAACTCAGCCAACCGATCATCATCCCTATCCTCCGGTTGCACTACCGGCACATAGCCGTTCAAAAAACGGCGAGCAATTGCCAGAGGCCTGGCCTCCCCGGGCATCGGCAAAGATAGGTCCCAGAGCCGATATAATTCTCCGGATTGAGCCAACGAACGCAGCTGTCCTTCGGGGAAAAAGACCTGGTATTGCCCCAAGAGGGGTTTTAAGAGGCGGTTCTGGGGATCATGTAGATCGGCTGACAGCCCGACAATGGCTAAACGCCGACGTTTGACCAGATTGGTCCCCAGGAAGATGTGATCCCGGCAGGTCTTACAACATGAGCCCACCTCCCGGACATAATCATCCTCACCGCCTGCCAAACGGGAGGGCCTCTTGCCACACAAGGGACAAAGTGGCCTGGGCAGGTCATTCCGGAATAAATCCAAATAGTTTTTTACTGGTCCGAATTGCTGGACCTCCAAACGATCCAGCTTAGCCGCCTCCAAGTCCTGCCCGATGGCCCGCCACAGGTCACGGAAGCCGCCAGCCTGGAGATCTTTGCCTGCCACCGGTCGAGAGGTCAAACCCACGGCATTTTCCCCATAGGAGACCTCATACAGCCATTGATTGATCTCTCGCCGCACCTTAGCCACGGTGTCTCTTGCGGTTGGGGTATTTGGGGCAATAATCATGAACTTGCCCGCGGCATTGAGCACTACCGAAAGGAATGGCAATCCCAGCTGTCGGCACAGCCGCTCCGCCGTTAATTCGGTGAGCAACGAGACCGCAAAAGAACGCCCCCGCAACAACTTGGCCCGATACCGCTGGGTTTCGCCGCCGCTGGCAAAAATATAGTCCTGGATGCCATAAAAGTCGCCGCTGATGAAAAGAAATTTGGCCGCTTGGTGGCCCCGGATGGCCTCCACGGTCAGAGTGTTTGTCTCCTTATGATACACATAGAGGGCGGCAGCCAAGGCCGCAGTAGCCCGAGCATGATCATACAGGGAGACATCTCGGGATGGTTCCACCTCTCCGGCCCGCAGAGCAGGAATGGCAGCCATGTAGTGCAGCAGGAGACTGTCAAAATGTTCCAGCCATAGCAAGACGTTCTCTGTGCGATGCGCCAGGTGGGGAAGGGCAGCCAAAAAACCAGCACAATGTTCCCGATAGAGCTGAGCATCATCACCCTGGCCAGCCCCTCGAGGCTGGGGAAAAATTGTTTCTGGCGATAAGGGGGACAGCGGCAGAGACAGGCCACCCGGTGGTCCCGGCAGAGGTTGACCTTGGGAGCTGTCCGGGCAGAGCTGGGCCAGAAGTGGCGCTAGACGTGTCTGGCGATAGTGACGGGGGGCCACGGGTTCTGTGCCCCCGGCTGGCTGGCGTTCCCACCCCGCCGAGAGCCGATCAGCCTCGGCAATCAGCCACCTCCAGGGACTGCTGC
>CAZARS010000029.1:12929-24128 GCA_964487625.1 uncultured Desulfobacca sp. | reverse complement strand
TGATGTCCTGCGGCCACGTTAATAAAAGGCTCACCCTCGCCCCATGGTTCATGATGAGGGGGATTAAACTCGGGTGGCAGATGGTCCTTCTGGCTTTCTATAAAGGCGGCCGTCAGGAGGGCATGAGAGTGAGTGTATTGCCCGGAAGGCTTATGAAAAGGTTGATAGAGTTCGGCATGTCGTTCTCGAAAATCTGCAGGCAGATACAGCAGATCGTACTCCAAAAATTTTCCGATATCATGGCAGAGGCCGGCTGCGGCTATTTTTATGGTAGTTGCTTCCATGGCAGTGGCTGTCCCTCCGGTGATCCCTCGCCTACCAGGCCCGCCACTCCGACTGCCGCCTCAGTCAGGCAGAATGGCCGATTTTTAGATAATTATATCGTATATGGGGCAAGGACTTAGGGATCTTGCGGAATATTAAAATAGATATTTATTCCTATGCAAATATGTGGGCCATTATACCATACCTGAATCGAAGAACTCAAGTTTTTTCCACCTGACGTAAGGGCAAGGCTTCGGTTCTCCTGGACGCTCTGCCCTGGCCTACGACTTCAAGAAATAAAACTATATTGACGGGGTATCTTGCCCCGGGAAAATCTTTCAATCGCCACCCTCTATGCAGAGGTCCTTGACCTCCGTTAGGAAGCAATCTCCCCAGAAAGGAGCAAGGCTTTAGGATTACCGCGACGCCAACCTCCTCGCCCTTGACAGCTGCGGTTTGGCTGGGGCGTTGAGGATTGTCTTGGCCAAGTTGCAGACCATATCTGCCATCACTCCAAGAAGTTGCTGGGAGACCTCGTGTTAAGGTGGTGGCTCTAACAGCGTGGTCAAGTTTTTACCAAAAGCTCATTTACATTGGCCGATTTTTAAAGATTAGCCTAGACTTTCCGATAAAAGTATAAACTTAATAAACTTTTTAATGAAATTTTTTTAAAAAATTCATATTGTTATCATTTGGTACACAGTTTGAAGAAGGAGGTTCCAAATCCCTCGATTTGGAGAAAACCGGTGCGCAAGAGAAATAAAAAAACTACCATCGTGTCGCGGATCGAACTGACGGGATTGACCGAGCATATCCTGGCAGGTATGGGCGAGGAGGGAAAAATAATCCGGGCCCGCTTGATTCGTTTCCTCGAGGAACGAGTTATTACATCCCCCGGCACCTGGGGGGAGGTAACCTATCGTAACTCCAAGCAAGAGTGATTAAGGGGGAGCGGGGCAATCAGGCCCCAAGAGGGGGGAGGTGAGCCGAGTCTGTGAGGCTAGCCGTCATCCGGATAGGGGTTTGCCCAGCGCTCCGGGGCCAAATGGCGGCAGCCGTTGTGCGATCCTTTTAAGCTGCAGGGACAGCGACAAGCGCTTGTCGGCGGCTAAGGCCGAGGGTTACCTGGGCATTCAGGGCCGTAGGGTATTTTTACGAGGCAATAACTCTGAGGGAGCGAAGCCCTCTGCCGATAATGTGCTGGCAATACTGTTGGGGTTATTTTCTACCCTTACCCTGTTGGGTCTTTTCCAAGCGGTGGTGATGCAGCTTAGCTTTAAACTGCATCTGACGGCGCAGCAGTTTGATTTTCACATCGGGAAATTCCGCTTCGAGAAAACTAAAATTGGTGCAATCTCTCAGATCCGGGCACTCGTAGCAATTTTCAATACCACGGTTGCGGGCACAGTTGCGGATGGGGCAATCAGCCGTCCCACGGCCCTGTTTGCAGCCGGGGCAATCCGTATGGCTCAGGAGCCAATCCAGACCCTTGCGGAATTCGGCAAAATTAAAACCTTCTTCTTCTGGAAAACAATGGGTCCAATAATTGGCCCGAAACCGCTCGATATACTCCTTCATGAGGGCCACGGTCTCCAGGAATTCGTAATCCCCCAGTTGGCATTCGTTACAGATGCCGCAATAACTCTCTCGCACGGATATTCTCCTTTGGCTAATCCAGGCCCAAGGCAGCTATTTGGGCGGCCAGTTCGGCTTCCGAATAGCGGCTCAGATGAATGGCGGTGGCCGGGCAGTGGGCGACGCAGATGCCACAACCTTGGCAGAGGTGTGTCTGCACGCCAGGTTTACCGTCCGGCCTTAATTGTATGGCCCCCACGGGGCAGGTTTCCAAGCAACTCAGGCAACGGCTGCAGGCCCCAGCCCTAATGTCAGCGGTGAAATCACCGCTCCAGCGCCGCGGTTGGTAAAGCAGCCGAGCCGCCGCGGCAGCCGCGGCCTGGGCTTGGGCAATGGTTTCGGGCAAACTCCGCGGGGAATGGGCTAACCCGCAGAGGAAAATGCCCTCGGTGGCTGTTTCCACCGGCCGCAACTTCTGATGGGCCTCTAGCAGAAAGCCTTCGGCCGAGCGTTGCAGACCTAAGAGCTGCGCAACCGCTCGGGTTGCGGGATGAGGCTCAAGGCCAGCACTTAAGATTACATAGTCAACAAGCCACGTCGCCTCGCGCCCCAAGAGCTCATCATAATTGACGAGCTGCAACCGACGCCGGGAATCCACGGTCAGACGGGGCGGCTGGGCAGGAGTATACGGGAAGAATTTCACCCCGAGTTCTTTGGCCTGGAGGTAATAATCTTCCTGGAAACCATAGGTCCGGATATCCCGATAGAAGATGGCCACGTCAGCCAGGGGCCAGCGTTGTTTTATCAGTATAGCATTTTTTATAGCGGTCGCACAGCATACCCGGCTGCAATATGGGTGTTCCGGTTCCCTGGAGCCGACGCATTGGATCATGGCGATGGTCGGTGCCGGGGGCATGGGGAGGGAATCGGCCTGCAGATGGGTTGACAATGCCAGTTGGGTAAGGACTCGTGGGTCTTCGCCATAGCGATAGCGCCCTTGGGGAATAAACTCCTGTCCTCCGGTAGCCACAATCAGGGCACCCGTGTCCACCGTAAGGTTCTTGATGCCGCTGGGGCTCTGCTGGCGGATCGTCACCCGGAACTGACCAGCGTAACCCTCAACCCGGAGGAGTTGGCTTCTGGTTAAGACAGTAATATTAGGGTGTTGGCGCACTTGGGAGATAAGCTCATGGAGATATTGAGGCGGCAAGGGAGCCAGGAGGGCCGGGTGGAGATGTCGGGCCAGGCCACCCAATAGGGCCTGCCGTTCAACCACATAGCATGGGAAGCCTTGGTCCGCCAAAGTCAGCGCCGCGGTTAAGCCCGCCAAGCCGCCCCCGATAATCAGGGCAGATGGAAGGATCGGCAAACTTTGCATCTGGAGAGGCTCCAGACACGCCGCCTGATAAACAGCCATGCGGAGGAGATGCTTGGCCTTGGCCATGGCCGCCTCCCGGTCAGACTGGTGCACCCAAGCACATTGCTCGCGGATGTTGGCCATGGTGATATAGCCGGGATTGAGGCCAGCGGCTTGGACGACTTCCCGGAAGACCGGCTCGTGAGTCCGGGGGGTGCAGGCCGCCACCACGACGCGGTTCAAGTTTTGGGCCCGGATAATCTCCGTCAGGTGTTTAGTAGCTTCCAGGGAACACGTAAAGAGTTCCTCTTGCACATGGACCACGTGAGGTAACTGCTGGACATAAGACTTCAGGGCGGTTAAGTCTAAGACTCCCGCAATATTGGTCCCACAATGGCAGAGGAAAACGCCGATGCGGACCGGTTGGAGGTCTCCCGCCGGCAGGTCGGGCAGGGCCCCGGTCTCCTCCACCCGACGGTCGGCAATAGCCAGGAGCTGAGACGCGGCTGCCGCAGCAGCACCGGCGGTGGTCACCGTGTCAGCAATATCCATGGGTTCCCGGGCAGTGCCACAGAGAAAAATCCCCTCCCGTCTTGCCTGAACAGGGTGGCCGGGGAAGGAGGCGAAAAAACGATGGGCCTCCAAGGGCAGACCCCAGGCTGGGGCGAGACTAGCCCAAGCGGGGGAGGGGTACAGCCCGACCGCCAAAACAGCCAGGTCAAACGTCTCGGCTTGAGGCCGCCCCCTGGCATCGGTGTAGGTCACAACCACTTCGCCGCTGGGTGTACCCTGGAGTTGGGTAACCCGAGAGCGCTGGAGCCGGACACCATGGCGCTGGGCTTGTTCTAGGTAGCGCTCAAAGTTCTTGCCCGACGTGCGCAGATCCATGTAAAAGATGGTCGTGGTCAGGGGGGCGGCGGCCAATTCGGTGGCAATGATGGCCTGCTTGAGACTGGCGGTACAGCAGACAGCCGAACAATAGCTGATGCCAAGACGAGGGTCGCGCGAGCCCACACACTGGATGAAAGCAAGCCGCGTCGGGATCTTTTCATCCCCTGGGCATCGCAGTCGGCCCGCATAGGGGCCAGTGGCACTCAGGAGGCGCTCAAACTCTAGGCTGGTGACGATCTGCGGGGGGCGCGGCCCCACCAGCACTTGGGCCCCACTGGCCGGCACTGCCCCTCCTGCCACGATCACCGCACCCACGGCTAGGAGCAACTCTTCTGCCGTTTCGGCTAGATCAATGGCGTGTGCCTGGCAGACTTTGAGGCAGGCACCGCATTTTTTCCCCTGAAAAACCCGGCAAGCGTGGGGATCGATCACGGCCGCCAGAGGTACCGCCTGGGGAAAAGGAAGATGGATGGCCTTGGTGGTATTAAGACCAAGATTATAGGGATCAGGTATCTTGACCGGACAGACCCGCACACATTCGCCACAGCCGGTACAGCGGCTCGGATCGACAAAGCGAGGGCTTTTATGAATTGTTACTTGGAAATTACCCGGCTGCCCGGTAAGGTGAACCACCCGACTGGAGGTAAGGAGTTCGATCCCAGGATGGCGGCTGATCTCCAACAGGCGGGGGGACAGGATGCACATGGCACAATCATTAGTGGGAAAGGTCTTGTCCAGTTGAGCCATGACCCCCCCTAAAGAGGGGCGCTCCTCCACCAGGGTGACCGGTAACCCCATGGCGCTGAGTTGCAGCGCAGCCTGGATACCGGCGATGCCGCCACCGATGACCAAAACCCGTTTATGGGCAACATTACTCAAGGGCCGGGGGCGGATCATGGCTGAGCTTATCCTCGGTTTGTGGCCGCTGTTCTGCCGGTAAATCCTGGATGATCTCCAGGAGCAGCTTTTCCAGGGGAATTGTATTGTGGGGATCGGCGAGGATTTTGGTCAACAGGTGGCGGCGGAGCTGCAACAGGATCGTTTCGGCCTGGCGAGTCCGGGCGGCGAACTCCGCAGAAACAAGCCCTTCCCGGATGGCCATATTCCTCAGCCCGCGGATGATATCTAAAAACCGGACATCCTGGGGGCATTGAAACGAACATTGGGCACAGCCCAGGCAATGCCATAAGGCCGGCGAGGCAAGGAGCTCGCGGCGCCAGCCATAGAGAATTTGTCTGAGAATAAGACTAGGACTAAACTCCGGCGTCACGGCACTGACAGGGCAGGTGGCGGTGCAGACACCACAGGCAAAACAGCGGTGCAGGTGTTGACAACCCGGTTCCTGGGCCACCTCGTCTTTAAAGAAAGGATCAAGCGCCGCAATATCTAATTTTTCCATGAAGTCAATATAACGTAATGGCTTGCGTCGGGCAATGTTGGGCGCATTTGCTACATTTTTCCGCCGCCTGGATCAAACGGGTGCAGCGTTCCTGATGCACCACGACCACTTTACCATTTAACACATGAAAAATAATCTGATTCAGGTCTCGAGGGCCACGGCCCAGTCTGACATCATCACAATTGCCCAAATGGTATTCGCAGAGGGTTACACAGATGCCACAGCCGATGCATTTCTCAGGGTCGATGACCATCCCAGCCGTACGTTTGGGTTCCGGGTCCCCGAGGAGTTCGTGCAACGCCTCGATGAAGCCGGCGAAATCCGGCTCATGCAGAACCGGACAATCTTCCGGCGCCAGTTCATGGCGTTGCAGAAACTCGGCAAAGGCGGCGCACGTCAGACCACACTGACCACAATCGGTGTTTGGCAAAAATTCCAGGATGTCAGCAACCGTTGGCATTATGGCACCTTTTGCCACTGTCCCGGGCCAACGTGGTGGACCTTAAGATTTTCCGGTCTAAAGCTGCGTTGGCGATATAGTTCGGCCACCAAAGCATTGGGGGCGACCTGAGGATGACGATAATACGTGGCCTTAGCCACGTTGGTCCCGATGATTTGACCGTCCTTGACCACCATTTCCCCGGCTTTCAGGAGGAAGCGGCACCGCTGGCAACTTGCTGGCCAGGCAGTAGGCCTGGGTAAATCGTAGATGGCCACATCGGTGCGGGCCCCGGGTTGTAAATGTCCCCGGTCTGGCAAACCGAGATATAGGGCCGGGAGGAGACGCGTGGCCCGTAGCCAATCGAAAAAGCTATATTCCAGGGTTGGAGCAATATTGCCCCAAGCCTGGCGGCGACTGGCAGCATCACCCAGCCAGGCAAAAAGATGGGGAAATTGCTGGGGCGGGGTTTGCCCCAGAGAGGCTGCCGAAAAAGCCAGTCGCGCCGTTTTACCCACGAGGGCTAATTGTAGGGCTCGTGCAGCCGCTGGGGATGCTACCGTCTGGTTCAGCTCAAAAGGCTGGAACCACCCTAAGTCCACCTTAATGGGGAGGGAGGGAATATCGGCCCGCGGCACAGGCGGCAACAGACCCATGTCAGCGGAAATCCCTTTAGTTAGCAGGGCTTGAGCCCGCTCCAGCAAGGTGTCGGTATGTAAGGCCAGCCCCAGGCCGCTGCAGTGCAAACCTGCTTCCCCGGGCAAATCCAGGGATAGCAGCTCCGGCGTCGCCTCGAGGGCCAGGCGCAAATGATGCCGGTGCAGCAGAGGCAGGAGGTGGTTTAAGACCATCTCAGGTGCCATACTCCGGTAATGATAAAATTCCTGCCGGAAACGCACAAACGGTTCCACCAGCCGTAAGTCCAGGGTCCGGGTGGCACTGAGAAGGTAGGCCAAGGCTTCTGCGATATCCTCCTGTTTGGCGGGGTCTTTAAGCCACAGATCAATGTCCTGTAGATTCAGGACAAGAGAAGCCGAGGTATCCACTATGGGCACCGCAGCTAATTCCTGGTGCACATAATTGGCCGTCTGCAGGGTCAAGAAAGGTTCATGGATATGCGTATAACCCAGGAGGGCATAGGTTTCGCCCAATTGTCGGGGGCTCGGCAATCCTCCCCAGAGACGCAGATAATTCTGGCCGAAGCGGGCCAGCGAGCTGCGAATTTCCAGACCGGCGGGCGTGACAGCCAGACCGTGGACGTTGAGCACCTGATCAACGGTCGGCAGGTATTCTACGAGATAACCGTTTTCACTATATAAATCCCGTTCTTGGCCGTTCTCTCCCCCCGCTGGATCAAAAACCCGGCCGCCAACAATGGCGAGTCGCATCAAGCCCTCCCCTGCGATTGGCCGAGGATGGCCAGCAAAGCCGCCAACACTTGCTGATCCGAGGGCAAGGCCGAGGGGACCAGGGCGGGTAAAGCTAACGGTAGGCCATCCATGCGGTAGGCCAGCTCGGCGGTTTCTATACCGGCCAGGGCAACGGGTAGAATAACATCGGCAAACCCGGTCGTACGGTTGGCCACCGGACTGAGAGCAATGATCGGCACCCGGCGCGCCTGGAGGATTTGGCTTTCCTGGGGGCTCAGGAACCACAAGAGATCTGCCCCTAATACCAAGAGGGCGTCGATTTGCTCCCAACTCACCGGTGTTGCGTGGAAACTGACCTCGCCGGGTGTAGAAAAATCTGGAGCGCAAGGGCTGCCCAGCTCGCGGAGCAGTAGATGGTAGAGGCCTACGGCATTAAAATCGGTGATAAGGGGAAAAAGGATGGCGGGTTTGTGATGCCACAGTTGGGCAGTAAGGGCGGCCAAGCCATCTAATAAATCCTGAGTGGAACCGTAGCTGACCCCTCTGCCAAAGAAAATCGCTGCATAGTTGGCCTCGTGGAGAATGGCTGCTAAACGGCGGGCCGGATTGCGGACGGCAGCAGCGCGATCCTGCACGGCAGCTAGGACCTCGTGGAGCAAGGGAAGATCTTGGCCCGGTTCGACCTCGATGAATAACTCGGCTAAGTCGGCCAACTCGCTCCGCTGGAGGTCAATGGCCGCAAGGCGGCGCTCTTCATGACCCCGTTCAGTAAACCGTCCCCGGGCGAAGAGGGAATAGCGCACCAGATGACGGGGGCAGGAATGGAGGGGGTTGGCCCCCCAAAAGACCAGGGTGTCGGCTTCGTCCCGGATAACCTCCAGGGTTGCCCAAAAAACGCCGTATTTCTGCAGAGCCTGATAATAAGGGGCTAACCAAGCCAGATTCGCCGGCTCCAACCGAGCCCGCAGCCGCTGGGCCAAGGTAAGCGCCGCACTCTGGGCGCCGCAGCCACAATGAGTCAAGCCATAGATGACCGGCCGTGCCGCCTGGGTAAGTATCTCTGCGGTGCGAGCGAGCGCAGTGTCGAGGCTGACCGTTTCCCACCGCCCCCGGTGCCGTATCTGGGCCTCACTGAGACGACGCCGCTTTTTCTGGGGATGGAAACGCTTATGTCCTAAAACCTTGCTGGCCCCCCAGAGGCAGATATTGGCGGCCTGATATAACTGCCCCTCCACCACCGTGATATCGATGTCGTCACACAAGCAGGCGCAGCCTGGGCAGATTGCTGATTCAATGCGAGATTCCAAAAAATAGGCCAACCCGGTATCATTTTTGCCATTTTATTGTATACCATAGAACAGGAGACGCAACTCCTCTTCACCCTTTAGACCTGATGCACTTGCTCTGCCTTAATGCCCACCTTGCTCATCCAGCAGGTCTCCATATAATTTCTTCATACATTCCGGACAGATACTGTGGGTGAACTCAGCTTCGGAATGCTCCCTGATGTAGCTTTCAATCTGCTGCCAATAGCCTCGGTCATTCCTGATTTTCTTGCACGCCGAGCAGATGGGTAACAGGCCCTGCAGCCGTTTGACATGTCCGAGGGCTTCCTGGAGCTGGCGGTTTTTTTGACGCAGTTCTCGCGTAACATTGGCAAGCTCTTGATTAAGCTGGGATATTTTGGTAACCAGGGAACTTTCCGGGATCAGCAAACGCTCGCCGAGGAGGACGTAGTGGTGGCCAGCGTTCAACAGATGGCAAACCAGCAGATGGACGGCGGCTTGACGGGGTTGCAAAGGTAGCCGCATGGGCTTGACTTGCCCCACTGGCGGCAGCTCCAGCAGCTGGAAAGCGTCCGGCGCCATAAAATCGGCCAAACTCTGCCCGAGCGGCTTTTCCGTCAGATTCATTAACCTGACAAATCCCTGGTTACACTGACTGATGTGGAGATCAGCCGTCAAAATCACTATGACTAGGCTGCTGAGTTCTTCTAAATAATGGTCCAGATGCCCCCCGAAGAGTTCTCCCCAATTTGGTCTGGTCATGCGATCTCCATCCGGTTACGGCCGCGCTCCTTGGCCAGGTAGAGGGCTTGGTCAGCCCGTTTTAGGAGAGTTGCGACATCGTCATGGGGCTGCAGTTGGCTGATGCCGAAACTGGCCGTCAACGGCCGCGTCATGCCAGGGAATTGTTTGGCGGCCAGGCAATTCTGGATCCGGTGGACCAGGTGCCTGGCCCCTTCCGAGGTGGTGTGGGGCAGGAGGAGCACAAACTCTTCACCGCCATAGCGGGCCGCGAGGTCTTCCAGCCGGGTATTGTCTTTCAGAATCTTGCCGAATTCCTGCAGCACCTGATCGCCCGTGTCGTGGCCCCAAGTATCGTTAACCTCTTTGAAGTGATCTAAATCCACCATCACCAAAGAAAGGGGCAGAGCATGGCGCCGGGCAGCCGAGATTTGGGTCATCATTGTCTCCTTGAGAAAACGCCGATTGGCCAAGCCGGTCAGGGGGTCGGTGCGCATCATCTGGGTAATGGCGGCGTTGGCTTCGGCCAATTCCCGATTTTTCTGGGCCAATTCCCGGCTGATATTGGTCAACTCTTGAGTTAACTCAGCGAGTTGTTGGACAATTTCAGTCTGACTGGGCAATGGTTTTTCGCCGAAAAGCACATAGCCGGTCTCAATGTGGCCCACATGGCAGGTGAGGAGGGTGGTGCCGGCGGCCTGCGTCGAGAGCTGCAGACGGATCAGGCACTCCCGTTGGGGTTCCGGAAAGGCCTTCAGGGTATCGGCGCTGTCCGGGGTGAGAAAAGCACTCAGCGGCTGCTGCCGCCACGGTTGGGCCGCGCCGAGGAGGCGGGCAAACCCCCAATTCGCATCCACGATGATTTTGGCCAGATCCAGGAGCACGATAATCAGATTGCTGCGATACCACAGGTAGGATTTAATGACCTCCTGGTGCTGCTGCCAGAACTCGCTGAAGGCCTTGCCTTCCGGTTGATCTGGAGATGGCCTAGCCATGGGCTCTCGAGTGGACAGATTGGCCATATCGGTCACCATCCTTGCCTGGTAAATATACGGTTAGAAATCAATGTATCCAGGTGCGGGCCAATTCTACGGCTCCTTTGGCATGGGGAGCATAGCCGTCCGCGCCGGTAATCTGCCAGAGTTCGGGAAGGTTCGCAAAGGCCAGCCCCCCCACCATGACTTTCAGATTGGCCAACTCCGGTTGCTGCCGGATGGTCGTTATGACATCGGTAGTGATATCCAGGTTAAAAGGCATGGCCACGGACAAGGCCAAAACCTGGGGGGTGTTTTGCAACAGGTGGTGGAGGAGATCAACGGAGGGTGTGTTGGCTCCCAAATAGTCTATTTGCCAGCCGTCCAGGGCCAACAGATCGGCCACACACCGAGCCCCGGTCTCGTGAAACTCATTGGGGGCTGCCGTCACCACGGCCCGACCTTTGGGTTTCTGGACCACAGCTAGCGGCGGATACAGGATTGCCATGAGCCGCGCCACCATGGCACTGGCAAGGTGCTCCTGCGCGACGGAAATCTCCCCTTCTTCCCACAAACGGCCGACTTCATACATGGCTGGCTGCAGGATTTCCAAGTAAAAAGTCTGCAGGCCGGCGCTGGTTTTGGTGAGTCTGCTGCCGATCTCTAAACAGGTCTGGGAATCGCCCCGAAGTAGGGCTTGGAGAAAATTCTGGCGATCAGCGGCATAAGCCGGATCAGCGGTTGGCTCTGCAGGGGCTAGTTCTTGCGCCAGACGGACCATATCAGCATGGTGAGTTATGAGCCATTGATATGTGGCAAGAATTGCCTGATTATCCACCTCGTTGAGGTGAGTTTGCACCGCCTGTTGCCAGGCAGCCAACTCAGCCGGGAAATAATCATAAG
>CAZARS010000029.1:6980-12867 GCA_964487625.1 uncultured Desulfobacca sp. | reverse complement strand
GTTGGCCATGAAGCGGGCATGGTTGAGATGGTTGTCGAACATCATGGTGAGGGGATTGAAACCGATCAGAGCCTGAATGTCGGATCGGGCGGCCATGGCCCGGTTGACCTGATCCACCATCCCTTCAATAGCGTGTCTATAAGCCTGGGCCGCCGCCGGCGCGACGGTGGGCAGTTGTTCTGCCTCTTCGAGGAGCTGCTCCAATAAGCCCATTGTTTCCCTTCCTTGTGGCGCGGCAGCTCAGGAGGCGTTTTAATCTGAGCCCCCTTAAAAAGTGCCTGGAAACCAATCTCAATGAAGGTATTTTCACATGAGTGTCCGGCAGGATTCTTGCAGAGCTGGAAAAAGGACGCCAAAAGCCAGAAAGCTTATAAACAATGGCTTCTTTTCTCTTGTCTTCCTGAGCGCCGCGCAGGATCTGAGATTCTTTAGTGGCGACGCCCCCTCAGAATGACAAAATGAGACCGATACAAGAGATATGAAGGCGCCGGTAAACTCATGCAAAAACGTTGCCGGGCAGTAGTGATATTTTCAAGTAATCTCAAGAAGAAGGAAAAGTCAACAGAATTCTCACGCCCTTCTTAATTAGCGCGGCGGGGGATTGTCCTGCCCCTTCTGCCCCCAAAACCAGCCCAGGCCAAAGGTGATGAGAGTGCCCAGGAGGAGCAGCCACGTCCAACCCAAGGGGATGATCTGTTTTTCCGAAAGGATTAACAAGAGGAGCATGGCCGTCCCGGCCAGGGACATGGCTACGGCGTTGGCCTGGTCTCCCCGGCGCTGGGTGAGGAGACCCAGGAGAAAGATCCCCAGGAGAGAGCCGTAGGTAACGCCGCTAATTTTAAAGGCCAGCCAGAGGAACTTTTCTCCATAACTACAGGCTACGGCAATAAGGGCCAGCAATAGGCCAAATACCACCACTCCCACCCGTGACACCCAGACATAATGCCGTTCACTGCCCCTGGGATAGAGCACTGGCCGATAGATATCGGCAATAAAGGAGGTCGTCAGGGAGCCGAGGGGCGAATCAATACTGGCCATGATAACGGCAGCCAGGAGTAAACCCCGGAGACCGGCGGCCATCTGGTGGGCGATATAGTGGGGAAAAATATTATCGGCCTTGTCGGGCAAGGGCAGCTCGGGATGCTGCAAATAGAAGGTGTAAAGACAGGAGCCGATAAAGAGAAAAATCAGCATGACCGTGAAACTCGCCAAAGGTGTCAGGAGCATGGTCTTCTGACTCAGACGCTGGTTTTCTACGGTTAACAACCGCTGCATGGTCTCTTGATCAGTGCCAAAGGCAGCCAGGCTCCCAAAAAAACCGTTGAGGGTCGCCAAGATAAAGAGGTTGGGGTTGGTGGCCAGACTTACCAGAAAGGTCTTGAGGCCATCAGTGGCGGGATTGGGGCCCCAATCGAAAATCTGCAGCTTACCGGCATTCCCGGCCAGGCTCCACACGGACCAAACCCCGCCCTGTATCTGCTGCAGGAGAAAGACAATGGCCACCAACCCGGCCGTGGTGAACACCACGGCCTGCACGACATTGGTCCAGATTACGGCCTTCATGCCTCCCCAGGCAATATAGAGGATGCTGATCACGGTGAAGAGGGCCAGCGTCAAGGACAACGGCAGGTTCACCAGGACACTGACCGCCAGAGAGGCCACCAATAAACGCACCCCGGAGGCCAGCAAACGGGTGATGAAGAATAGGAGGGAGGCAGCTATTTCGGTGGCCGGGCCGAAGCGCTGTCCGAGAAACTCATAAATGGAAGTGCAATTGATCCTATAGAAAGCCGGAATAAAAAGGTAGGCAATGGCTAAACGGGCCAGCACCGACCCCACAAAAAATTGGGCGTATGCCCAATTTTCCAAGTAGGCAATAGCCGGCACCGAAATCAACGTAACGGCACTGATTTCAGTAGCTAAAAAGGACAAGCCGGCGGCCCACCAGGGGATGCGGCGGTTGCCCAAGAAAAAGTCATCAGTGGTATCTTCCCGACGACCGGTCCAGAGACCCACCAACAAGAGCAGGGCGAGCAAGGTTAGGACAACCGCGTAATCCTCCCAAGTGAGGGTGCTCCCTGGCCCCAGAGACGGCTGAGTAAACATGTTTTATACTACCACAATTTGCCATTTTCTCATACAATAGGAAGCATGGAACTCGCAGATTATATCGGCGCCAAGTTGGTGTTAGGTATCCACGGGACCACCGCCACCCCGGAGATTATCGCGCATTTTCAACAACTGCGGGCAGGTGGTCTTATCCTCTACCGTCGCAATTTTGTCTCCCCTGACCAGCTCAAACGTCTGCTCATGGATTTAGAGGAGGCCTTGCAACGCCGCCTCCTTGTCTTGGTGGACCATGAAGGGGGTCGGGTAATTATGTTCGGGGAAGGGGTGACCATTTTCCCTGATAACCTGGCGGTGGGCGCGGTCGGGCAGATAAATTACGCCCGGGAGCAGGGAGCCATTGAGGCCAAGGAATTGCGCCGTCTGGGGATAGACGTCAATTTGGCTCCGGTTCTGGACGTGCTCACGGAAGCTTACAGCCCCAATATCGGCATCCGCTCATACGGTCAGGATAGTCAAAAGGTCTCGACTTTGGGGGTAGCGCGGATCACCGCCATGCAGTCCGGTGGGCTCTCAGCCTGCGCCAAACATTTTCCGGGCAAGGGCCATGCACCGGTGGATGCCCACTTGGGCCTGCCAGTGATCATGTCTACGTGGAAAGAAATGCAGGCGGTCCATCTGCCGCCCTTCCAGAGGGCCATACAGGCCGGGGTTGACCTCATCATGTCCTCTCATCCCTACTATCCGAACCTGGACCCCGGCCCCAAACAGATTGCCACGTTCTCCCGGCGGCTCATTCATGATTTTCTCCGCAGGGATCTGGAGTTCGACGGCGTTATCTGTAGCGATGATTTGGAAATGGGAGCCATCGGGGCCATCTGCCCCATCGGCGAGGCTGCGATCCGGGCCACCCAGGCGGGGCATGATCTCCTGCTCATCTGCCATAGTCCCAGCGCCCAGCATGAGGTCCAGCAGCAGCTCCTCGAGGCCTACACCCGGCGGGAGCTGTCCCTGACCGAATTGGAGGAGAGCGTGGCTCGGCTCCAGGCGTTGGCGGCCAAGCGGCCGGAGCGCTTTGCCCCCGCCCCCCCTCGGCCGGAGACGGCCGGGCCGACCTTAGCAGACCGGATTGCCCGGGAAGCAGTGCAGATACTCCAAGATCAAATGAGACTCCTGCCCTTGACCCCGCAACATACCCCACTCGGCATCATTTTTCCCAGGTTTGCGGAACTGGCCGAGCGGATCATGATTGAACGGGAGATGCTGGCGCCCACCGAGTTCTTGCAGGCTGACTTCAGCGCTTATGGGCTGCGGCCAGAGATTCTGCTCGTTGGCATGGAGCCCGACGAACGCGACTTAGCCGCGGCCCGGCAATTGGCGGCTCGGGCCGCAGTGACGATCCTGTATTGTTATGATGCCCATCTCTTGCCCACCAACCGCACTTTGCTGGAGCAGGTGCAGGCCGTGGCAAGTCGTTTGGTGGTGGTGCTGTTGCGGGATCCGTATGACCGGGAGTTTTTGGCACCAGAGACCACTGGGGTCACGGCTTTCGGTTGGCGGGTCTGTCAATTGCGGGCCGTGGCCGCGGCCATGGCCGGCAGGCTGGCAGAGAAGGGCGGTCGACAGGAGCCGAGGGGCAGTTGCCGCACGCCAGAGGGTGCTTGATGACTCGGCGCCAAGGCTTGCACGTGACACAATGAGTGGCAAAGTGGCAGCGATTACCCAGAAGGGGCTACTTATAGGCCAATAGGCTAAGCGAAGCTGGCAGCACGCCATGAGGCCTCTGCCCGAGGCACCGAATTGGATTGACTCCCCCCGGCATTCTTGATAAATTTTAATAGATTAAAATATGGACAGAGATGAGTGTCCGGCAACCTGCTTGCAAAGCTCGAAAAAAGGCGCCAAATGCCAAAAAAGCTCTCCAACAACGGCTTCTTTTCTCTTGTCAGCCTGAGCAAAGCAAAGGATCTGAGATTTTTCGGTCGCTACGCTCCCTCAGCACGACAAAATGAGACGGATATAAGAGATACCAAGGCACCACCAACCATCTGCAAAAACGTTGCCGGACAGTAGTGATGTACTGCTAGCTATCAAAAAACTCAGCGGGTACCGTGATTGCCATAGTTGATTATGATGCGGGCAACCTCGCCAGTGTCAGACGTTCATTGCAAGCCCTCACCGCGCAGGTGGTGGTTACCCAGGATCCGGCTGTGATAGCCCAAGCTGAGCGGATCGTTTTCCCCGGCGTTGGCGCCGCTCAAGAGGCCATGACTCATCTCCGCCGTCTGGGTTTAGATCAGGCCATGCGGGAGGCTTGGCAGGCCGGGAAACCCATTCTGGGAATCTGTTTGGGCGCCCAGATCGTTTTGGAGCATAGCGCCGAAGGCAATACCCCGTGCCTGGGCCTGTTGCCAGGGGAGGTCCGCCGGTTAAATCCCCCCAACCAGGCCGGGGGAGAGAGGTACAAGATTCCCCACATGGGCTGGAATCAGGTTCGCCCCGTCAAAGACCATCCGGTGTTGGCCGGCTTGCCGGCCGCGGCCGAGTTTTATTTTGTCCATAGTTATTACCCGGCTCCGGCGGAGGATTCCCATATCTTGGCAATAACCGAGTATGGCCAGGAGTTTCCCAGCGTCATCGGCACCAGGAATCTGGTGGCCACCCAGTTCCACCCGGAGAAAAGTGGGCGTTTCGGCCTGCTCCTCCTGGAAAATTTTCTCAAATGGAATGGTAGCAATGCTCAGTAAACGGATCATCCCCTGTCTGGACGTGCGGGATGGCCGGACCACCAAGGGGATCAAATTTAAAAACAATATCGATATCGGCGATCCAGTGCAGATGGCCCGTTTTTATTATGAAGAAGGGGCTGATGAGCTGGTCTTCTACGATATTACCGCCTCCAGCGACCGTCGCAATATCATGATTGAGGTGGTGCGGCAGGTCGCCAAAGAGATTTTCATCCCTTTTGCCGTGGGCGGGGGCATTCGCACCCTGGAAGATATGCGGGCGGTTCTCCTGGCGGGAGCCGAAAAAGTCAGCGTTAATACGGCAGCTGTGCAACACCCCGAGATCATTGCGCAAGGAGCCGAGGCCTTCGGCAGTCAGTGCATTGTCCTGGGCATGGATGTCAAACGGGTGCCCGTGTCCAACCAGATCCCCTCGGGATACGAGATTGTCAGCCACGGCGGCCGGACCCCCACGGGTATTGATGCCCTGTGGTGGGCCCAAGAAGCGGTGCGCCTGGGTGCCGGAGAGATCTGCCTGAACTCCATCGATGCTGATGGCACCCAGCAGGGTTACGAGCTGACCTTAACTAAACTCATTTCCGAGGCTGTGCCCATCCCGGTGATCGCCTCAGGTGGAGCCGGGGTGCCGGAGCACCTGGCTGAGGTGTTTCAGCAGGCCAAGGCCGACGCCGCTCTCATCGCCTCCATGGTGCATTACGGCACCTATACCATCACGGAAATCAAACAATACCTCCAGCACCAGGGAATCAAGATGCGCCTGGTCTGGTAGCAGGCTCACGGCGGCATCTCCCCGGTACCACCCAAACCTCAACGCACCCTATAGCTGTGCGGCACAGTGTCTCAGGCCAGCTGTGCCGAGAGCAGCGCCTGAAGTGGTTATCCATGAAAGAGCCAAAACCTATTCTTGATTTGACTGATGACGAAATCGACGATTATGCGGAGCCGACACCGCCAGAAGAGGCATCTTTGTTTGCCGAGGAAGTGCCGACCGAGGCGGCTGAACCAGGTCTGGTGGAGGTGGATACCCTGCAGCGCTATATGCAGGAAATCAATCGGTATCCCCTCCTGCAACC
>CAZARS010000029.1:0-6955 GCA_964487625.1 uncultured Desulfobacca sp. | reverse complement strand
TCTATGCCGAGACCGGGGATCGGGAAGTGGCCTACAAGCTCATTACAGCCAACCTCCGGTTAGTCGTCAAGATCGCCATGGATTTCCAGAAATACTGGATGCGTAACCTGTTGGACCTGATCCAAGAGGGCAACATCGGCCTGATGCAGGCCATCAAGAAATTCGATCCCTACCGAGGGATCAAGCTGTCGTACTACGCCTCCTTCTGGATCAAGGCCTATATCCTGAAATTCATCATGGATAATTGGAAGCTGGTGAAGATTGGCACTACTCAGGCCCAACGCAAACTTTTTTTCAGCCTCAAGAAGGAAAAAGAGCGCTTGCGGGCCCAAGGGTTTGATGCTGACCCCAAACTCATCTCAACCCGCTTGAATGTCAAGGAATCTGAAGTCATCGAGATGGATCAGCGCCTGGGCAGTTGGGAATTTTCCCTGGACTCGCCTTTAAAGAGCGATTCCGAAGAGTTACACATAAACTTCCTTACTTCCGGGGATACTGCGGCCGATGAACACCTGGCCAGGGAAGAGATGCGCAGTATATTCCATGAGCGCCTGGCCAAATTCCGGGAGACCTTAAAGGATAATGAGCGGGATATCCTGGATCAGCGTCTGCTGGCCGAACACCCCCTGACCCTCCAGGAAATCGGCGCCAAACATAACATCTCCCGGGAACGGGTCCGGCAGATCGAGGAGCGGCTCCTAAAAAAACTGCGCCAATTCATGCAAAACGAGATCCCTGACTTCCATCACTACTAGGCTCTGACCTCCGAACCGGACTAAGGGGCAGCGAACCGCAGGCTAGGGGTTAGCACCTACTCCCGAAGCCCCCTGCCCTTACCCTGAGGCCTATTCCAACAAGACTGCCAGCCAGCGGGTCTTCTCCTGGGAAGCAAAGACGATCTTGGCGATCATGGTCAAGGGGACCGAGAGGAGCATGCCGATGGGGCCGAAGACCCAACCCCAGAAAATCATAGAGATAATTACGACCAACGTCGAGAGGCCCACCTTTTTCCCCACCAGCTTGGGGTCCACAAAATTGCCGATGATGATGTTGACCAGCAAGTAGGCCAAGAAAGTCAGGAGGGCGTAGCTGGGGCCAAGCTGCACCAAGGCCCAGAGGATGGCCGGCACCGCGGCAATGATGGAACCGATGCTGGGGATAAAGTTTAATAAAAAGGCCAACAACCCCCAGGTCCCGGCAAAATTCACGCCAATGAACAGCAATAACAGCCAGATGAGCAGGCCGGTGGCCAGACTCATGAGGGTTTTGTAGCCCATATAGAGATTGACGTTGGTCATGATGACCTTAAACTGTTCGATGACCTCGGGGTGAGGAAAGGCTGTGCGGAGTTTTGCGGGAAAGCTCGTCGCCTCCAGGAGGATGAACAGGACGAAGAGGAGGATCAGGAACATATTGGTGACCAAGACCCGCAGGATGGAGAGGCCGTAGGTGACCACGGACATGAGGAAGCGGGGGGAGAGATAATCAGCGATGAGCACATTCTCCCGATCAATCTGTACCCCATGCCCTTGGAGCCAGACAACGGTCTGATCAATGGTCAGTTGCAGTCGGTCCTGGTAGGAGGGCAATTGCTGGGTAAGGGCGTTCAGGGAGCGGCTGACAAAGAAGATCATGAGGGTGGCCAAAACCACCAGCGCCAAAAGAATGAGAAGAACCGCCAGGGCGTTGGGGACCCGATGGCGGACCATCCAGAAGAGGGGGGCCGAGCAGAGGGCGGCAATAAACACCGCCAATAAAAAGGGAATCATGATGGGCGCAGCCGCCCGCAAGCCGGCCACCACGATGACGAAGGCCGCCGCCGTGGTCAAGACGGCAGGTACTTCAGGGATCTTAACATCCATAGGCCCTGCCCCCCCGGGAAGATGTTTCTTATCTTAACTTTTCTCTCAACTGATCCTTCTTTCCTTTTATAACTCGCCGTCTCGCTCCATCTTGGCCAAGTCTTTGAAGCGGATGTCCAGCCCCAGGACCCCCTGAATCTCGTCATTTTCATTGCGGATGGGCACGCTCACGGTAATGCAAAGGGCACCGGTGAAGCGGGAGGTGTAAAAATCAGAAACAAAGACCTTTCCCGTCTTGATGGGAGCGATGAACCAATCCCGATTGGAGAGGTCCTCATCCAGGAGGGCCGACTCATACTTGGCCCGATCGGTTATCTGGGTAATATTACGGGTAATTTTCCGCCCCTCCAGGTTGGTAATATACATGAATTGAATGAAGGGGTTGGCATCCAAGACGCTCTGCAGGACCGGTTCCTGCTGGGCCGGGTCCATGGTACGGATTTCGTCCCGTTCGGCCAGCTCTTCGGCCAGGGCTGCGGCCAGCTGTTCGGCCTTGCCTTTCAAGAGGTCGAACTCCGAGACAAAGTATTCCGGCAAATATTTGCGGGCCAGGGTTTCCATTTCTTCGTTGGAGATGGAGGTGACCCGACCGGCTTCATAGAGCTCGTTGATCTTGTTATTGATTTTCACCACGGCAGGATGCCGTTTATCAATGCGGGCATCGCCCACCAGGTTGAGGCGGGTATTGAGCCAATGGACGATACCGGCCCGCCCGGTTTTATCGGTGATGGTGATGGTAATGGGCCGGCGGAGGATTTTGTCGGTATCGAAGATATTGTAAATTTCGGGATTCTTCAGGACGCCGTCGGCATGGATGCCGGCGCTGGTGGCATTGAAATCTTTCCCCACAAACGGATAATTTGCCGGGATGTGGTAATTTAATTCCCTTTCAAAGTAATTGGCAATGTCGGTAATAACGGTGGTATCGATGCCGTCCGGATGACCCCGGAAGCCGATGTATTCGATGACCAAGGCCTCGATGGGGGTGTTGCCGGTGCGCTCCCCGAACCCCAGGAGGGCCCCGTTAACCGCGCCGCAACCATAGAGCCAGGCAGTGGTGCCGTTCACAAAGCCCTTATGGAAATCATTATGGCCGTGCCATTCCAAGAGGTGACCGGGCACCCCTGCCTCTTCGATGAAGGCCCGGATAAGGCGCGGGACGCTCCGGGGTAAGGCTGCCCCGGGGTAAGGCACGCCATAGCCCAAGGTGTCGCACAGGCGGATCTTGATATCGATCCCGGATTCTTCCCGTAATTTCATTAATTCAATGGCAAAGGGGATGCAAAATCCAAAGATATCGGCCCGGGTAACGTCCTCGAAATGGCAGCGGGGGGTAATCCCAAGATCCAGGGCAGCCCGGACGATATTGAGGTATTGGTTCATGATGCTGCTGCGGGTGCCGTTCATCTTGTAGAAGATGTGGTAATCGGAGACCGAGGTCAAAATTCCTGTTTCCCGCAGCCCCATCTCCCGCACCAGGGGAAGATCCTCGGCTTTCGCCCTGATCCAGCCGGTGACTTCTGGATAGGCATAGTCCCGCTCCAGGCAGCGCTGCACCGCTTCTTTATCTTTGGTGCTATAGAGGAAAAATTCGGATTGCCGGATAATGCCTCTGGGCCCCGAAAGTTTGTGGAGCATATCAAAGATATCAACGATCTGTCGGACCGTATAAGGAGGACGGGCCTGTTGTCCGTCCCGGAAGGTGGTATCGGTAATGAGCATCTGTTCCGGGGGGTTGGGCATGACAAATTTATAATCGAAATCAATGCGGGCTATTTCTTCATAAGGGAAGATTTCCCGCATGAGGTTGGGTTCAGCCACTTCTTGCAGGCGGTGCTGCCAGGTCTGGCTATGTTCGTGATCGAGGAGCCGCCGCTCCGGATTCCAACGAGCCATGGTGTTCTCCGTCTATGGTCAAAATAAAGAGAGGAGCCGGTCTCAGGGATTTTCTGCAGTAACAATGAGCGCGGCCGAGGTTTGCCCTGATCCCTCATCCTTAATGCTTACTTGTCCAATCGAATGCCCAGTTCTAATAACTGGGCCACGTCCACCTCAGAAGGTGCCTGGGTCAGCAGACAGGTGGCTTTCTGAGTTTTGGGAAAGGCGATGACCTCCCGGATGGATTTGGCGTTGGCCAGGATCATGACTAGGCGGTCGAAGCCGAAGGCTATGCCACCGTGGGGTGGAGCGCCATACTCCAAGGCTTCCAGCAGGAAGCCGAATTTCTGTTTGGCCTCTTCTGGAGAGATCTGCAAGGCAGCAAAGACCTTTTCCTGGACGTGCCGTTGATGGATGCGGATGCTGCCGCCCCCTACTTCGTTGCCGTTCAGGACCAGGTCATAGGCCCGGGCCCGGACCGCCCCGGGATCGCTGCTGAGGAGGGGGATATCCCGGCGTTGGGGCGCGGTGAAGGGGTGGTGCATAGCCACGTAGCGTTTCTCCTCAGGATCGTATTCCAGGAGAGGGAAATGGGTCACCCAGCAGAAATCAAAGGTGTCCGGTGGGATGAGTTTCTCCAGCTTGCCCAGATGGAGGCGTAACTGACCCAAAGCCGTGTGGACCACCTGAGGGGTATCGGCGACGAACATGAGGAGGTCGCCCTCCTGAGCCTGGAGCCGGTTGTTCAGGGCTTCTTGTTGGCCCGGCGTAAAGAACTTGGCCAAGGGGGATTGCCAGCCATTGGGGGTGAGCTTGATCCAGGCCAGGCCTTTGGCGCCGTAGATGCCCACAAAAGCCGTTAGGTCGTCGATCTCCTTGCGGGACAGGCGCCCCAAACCTTTGCCATTGATGGCCTTCACCATGCCCCCTTGCTGGGCAACCTCGGCAAAGGTGCGGAAGGCAGTATCGGCGACCAGGTCGGTGACTTCCACCAATTCCAAGCCGAAACGCCGATCTGGCCGATCCACCCCGAAACGGGCAATACAGTCATCATAGGTCAGGCGGGGGAAGGGGACGCTGATCTCTCGCCCCAAGATTTCCCGGAAGAGGGTGGCCATCAAACCCTCGATAATGGCAAAGATATCCTCCTCGGTGATGAAGGACATTTCCATATCGATCTGGGTGAATTCCGGCTGCCGGTCAGCCCGTAGGTCCTCATCTCGGAAGCAGCGGCAGAGCTGATAATAGCGTTCCAGGCCAGACATCATGAGGAGCTGTTTAAATAACTGGGGTGACTGGGGCAGGGCAAAGAATTTTCCGGGATTGGTGCGGCTCGGCACCAGATAATCCCGGGCACCCTCCGGCGTACTCTTGGTCAGGATAGGTGTCTCCACCTCAATAAAGCCGTGTTGGTTCAAATAGGAACGCACCACCTGGGCCGCCCGGTGACGCAGGAGCAGATTCTGCATGAGGCTGGGGCGCCGCAGATCCAGATAGCGGTAGCGTAGCCGGATAGCTTCGGAGGTGTCCAGCTTGAAATCTTCCAACTCAAAGGGAGGTGTCAAGGAAGTGTTCAACAGGCGAAGTTCCTCGGCGGCCACCTCAATCTCGCCGGTGGCGAGGTTGGGGTTGGCCATGCCTTCGGGCCGCAGGATGACAATCCCCCGGACGGCAATGACAAATTCACTGCGCAGCATGTCGGCCTTGGCATGGGCCACGTCATTGACCTCGGGATTGAACACCACCTGGGTGAGGCCCTCCCGATCCCGCAGGTCCACAAAGATCAGCCCCCCATGATCCCGGCGGCGCTGCACCCATCCCATGAGTATGACTTCGGTATTTACATCCTCCCGCCGGAGCGCCCCGCAAGAGTGGGTCCGCCGCCAGCCTTCTATGGAATCCAACACCTTACACTCCTTTTGCTGCCAAGGCCCGGGTGATGGCCGTCAGATCGGTTAAGGAGACCATCTCCTGGACTCCGGTAGCCATGTTTTTCAGAGGGGCCTCCCCCTGCGCCAGTTCCTGATCCCCCACAATCAGCACAAAGGCGGCGCCCCGCCGGTTGGCCATGGTGAGCTGGGCTTTCAGGGAACGCTGGCCGAAATCCATGTCTGCCACGACGCCGCGCTGGCGTAGGGCTTGGACCAGGTCGAATCCCCGGTCAATGGCCGCGGGGCCCAAGACCGCCACGAACAGGAGAGGGGGCTGGCTGAGGCTTTCATCTTGTTGGCTCAAGAGGGCCACCAACCGTTCGGCCCCGATGGCAAAACCCGCGGCGGGTAGATCGGGACCGCCCAATTCTTTGATGAGGCCGTTATAGCGGCCGCCCCCCGCCACTGCATCCTGGGCTCCCAACCGGGTGGTCACCACCTCGAAAGCCGTGCGGGTATAGTAGTCCAGCCCCCGCACCAGGCGGGGATTACGCCGATAGGGCACCTGGTAGCGATCCAGCAACGCCAGAACCCGCTGCTCGTGCTGGACACAAGCATCACAGAGATGGCCGGCGAGATGCGGCATGTGGGCCAGGATCTCCTGACAGACTTTGGACTTACAATCAAAGACCCGCAGCGGATTGGTTGTGCTGCGGCGTTGACAGTCATCACAGAGGTCCCGCCCCTGTCGGGCCAAAAGGGCGGTCAATTCCAGGAGATAGGCCGGTCGACACACGGGGCAGCCCAGGGAATTGATGGAGAGTTCCAGATCCGTGAGGCCTAGCCGGTGGAAGATATCCATCAGCAGGAAGATTAGTTCGGCGTCCACCTCCGGGGCCTCGCCCCCCAGGGCCTCGGCATTGATCTGGTGAAACTGACGATAGCGGCCTTTCTGGGGCCGTTCGTAGCGGAACATGGGGCCGATGGTGAAATACTTCTTGACCTCCGCCCCCTGATCCAGCCGGTTTTCAATGAAGGCTCGGACTACCCCTGCGGTGGCTTCCGGCCGCAGGGTTACCGATTCCCCATGCCGGTCCAGGAAGGTATACATCTCTTTTTCCACGATATCGGTGCTGGCCCCAATGGAACGGGTGAAAAGTTCGGTTCGTTCCAAGAGGGGCAGGCGGATTTCCTGGAAGCCATAACAGAGGAAAACTGCCCGGGCCACGGTTTCGAGGTAGTGCCAACGATTTGACTCGGGGGGCAAAATATCCTTCATGCCCCTGACCGCCTTGATCATAGGCCATCTCCGTAAAATACTAAAAAAATAATTTTACAACGGCA
>CAZARS010000028.1:26346-26638 GCA_964487625.1 uncultured Desulfobacca sp. | reverse complement strand
CGCCCCCGCCTCCGAAGCCCTGGAAGCCGGTGCTGTGCCTCTGCGGGCGCCCATGCCTGGCATGATCATCAGCTACCAGGTCAAGGTGGGCGATAAAGTCAATACCGGTGATCCGGTCTGTATCCTGGAAGCCATGAAAATGCAAAATTCCTTGAATGCCCCTGCCTCCGGCGTGGTCAAAGCCATTAACTTTGAGCCCGGGGCCAGCGTGGCCAAGGATGCCATCCTTCTGGTCATCGGCAAGTAATTGCCCCACTACAGGTGGAGGCCGGGGGGTATTCCGGCCTCCATT
>CAZARS010000028.1:13361-26309 GCA_964487625.1 uncultured Desulfobacca sp. | reverse complement strand
TGATGCGATAACCAACGATATTCCCTTAATTTTGCTGCACTGCTTTGATTCTCTCTTAAATCCAGATGAAGTTGGGGTTATCTGCGGTGGCGCCCAACATAAGAGGGCTCAGTCACAGGTACCATGAGGACAGATATGACCTCTGCCGCCAGCAATCAACCGGTTCAACGCCAGGACAGGGATAGAACCAAGGAGGAACTCCTGCAGGAAATTGCTGCCCTGCGCCGGCGGGTGGCGGAACTGGAGGCTCTGGATGAAGAGCGCCAGCGCTTGAAACAGACCTTGCGGCGGGCCTATGACGCTCTGGAAGAGCAGATCGAAGAACGCACCCTGGAATTAGTCCGGGCCAACGAACAGCTCCGCCAGGAAATCGAAGAGCGGAAACGGACCGAAGAACAACTGCAGCGCCTCAAAGAATATCTGGAAAACGTCATCGACAATTCCGTGGATGCCATCGGCATTGTAGATCGCCATGGGAAATTTATCCTCTGGAATCGCCGGGCCGCGGAAATCTATGGCTACCAGTTCGAGGAGCTGAGCGGGAAGACGGCTTTTGAGCTCTACGCTGATCCCGATGAATTGCGCCGCATGTTGGCCATCTTGCAGCGGGATGGGGTCGTGCGGGAATATGAAATTGCCATGAAAAAAAAGGATGGCAGCATTGTCCCCATGGATATCTCCATCAGCCTGTTAAAAGAAAACGGCCGCACCATCGGCAGCGTCTGTGTGGCTCGGGACCTCTCCGAGCGCAAGATCAACGAACAAGAGTTAAAACGGGCCAAAGATGAACTGAGCCGCTATTCCCAGGACCTGGAGCGGCAGGTCCGGGAGCGAACCCGAGCCATCACCAGCATCCTGCGCAACACCCCGGCCGTCGTTTACTTGAAAGACAGCCAAGGCCGTTATAACCTGGTCAATCCCCGCTTTGAGGAGCTCTATGGCATCACCAATGAGGCCATCCATGGCAAAACTGATCGGGAGGTCTTCCCCCGGGCCATGGCGGCCCAATTCGTGGCCCATGACCTCAAGGTCCTGCAGGAAGGCCGGGCCCTCCAAGTGGAAGAACAGATTACCCTGGCAGATGGCATCCACACCTACTTATCGGTCAAGTTTCCCATATACAATGAGCAGGGGGAGCCGGAGGGCCTGTGTGGGATTTCCACTGACATCACGGAATTGAAAAGGGCCCAAGAGCAGCTCCGGTTGCTCTCTGGCAGCATCATGGCCAGCCAAGAGAAGGAGCGCACCGCCATCGCCCGGGAACTGCACGACGAGTTGGGACAGATCCTCACCGCCATGCGCATGGACGCCGTTTGGCTGGCCGAGCGCCTGAAAGACTCCGATGCCCAGGCGCTGGCCCGCACCCAAGCCCTGGTCGATCTCATTGACCAGACCATTGATGAGGTGCGGGGTTTGGCCGTTCGCCTGCGGCCTGGAATGCTGGACGACTTTGGCCTCATCGATGCCCTGGACTGGTTCTGTAAGGATTTTGCCAAGCGCACCGGCATAACCTGCAAATTTAAGGCCATGGCCCCCATCCAGGTGGATGATCTGGTGGCTACAGCAGCCTATCGCATCGCCCAGGAGGCCCTGACCAACGTCGCCCGGCACTCTTTTGCCACCCGGGTGCAAGTCACCCTGGAAATCAAAAATGGTCAATTCAGCCTGAATGTTAAAGATAATGGCCAGGGGTTCCAACCCCAACTGTTGGATGATTCCTCCTGTTTGGGGCTGGCTGGCATGCGGGAACGGGCCGCTCTGGTGGGTGGTAGTTTGGAACTCCACTCCAGACCTGGCAAAGGTACTCGGGTCCACTTCCGGCTTCCCCTGAGCCAAGGGAGTCTGTCGTCATGATTCGTATCCTGTTGGCCGATGACCATTCCATCGTCCGCAGCGGTTTGCGCCGCATCATTGAAGATGCCGGTGATATGGTGGTGACCGCCGAAGCCGCAGACGGCCGAGAAGCTATCCAAAAAGTCCACGAAAACCCGCCAGATGTGGCGGTCATTGATATTTCCATGCCCGGCCTGGATGGTCTGGAAGTCATCAGCCAGCTTCGCCACCATTATCCCAAACTCCCCATTTTGGTCCTCACCATGCATGAAGAGGAGCAGTACGTCATCCGTTCCATCGCGGCCGGCGCCAATGGCTACATCACCAAACGCTCCGCCCCGGAACAGCTCGTCAAGGCCATTCGCCGGGTTTATGAAGGGGGGCGTTTCCTCAGCGACAGCGCGGCCGAATCATTGGCCCAACATCTGGCCAGCGGCAGTCGGAGCCGCTCCCCCCTCGAATCCCTCTCCAACCGGGAGATCCAGGTCCTCCGCCAACTGGCCCTGGGACGCACCGTCAAGGAAATCGCCGAAGCGTACCATCTCAGCACCAACACTGTCCATACCTATCGTATCCGGCTCCTGAAAAAGCTTAATCTCCGCAACAATGCTGAACTTTCCCTCTTCGCCATCCAGAACCGCCTGGTAGAGATCTGAAACCAACCTTGCCCGCAACCGGCCGGTTATTCCTCATTCCCCTCTGCCCACGCCTGCGGGTAAAGAAGGCAACATGAGGAAGTAGTGGGCCGAGCTGATGGTGCGGCGGGCGGGGCTTGCCTGATCAGCCTGCTGGCCGGGCTTGCTAACGGCAAGCTGCAGGCCTTACGGCGAAGGCTGGCCCCGGTATGGCCGCCAGGTCTGCCTCGGGTGCGTCCCCGCCCACGGATATTGCTGTTGATATACTTGTAATTTTGCCGGATCGGGTTGGAAGCGGAAGAGTCTGGCCCGCTGGCCATAGGTCTGGTTGCGGGGAGCTGAAAATTCGGCTACCAAGGCCAATTCGGGGTAATATTGGCGGATTATGGCCGGTGGGGCCCAGAAAAGCTCCTGATCCCCTTGGTGGGGGTGTTTATCGGTCCAGAGAAAATAGGTGGCGCCGCCGAGATAAAGCCATTCCAAGAGTTCCGCAGTGGTTCCCTGGGGTTGGCCAATCCAATAAGCTCGGACCCGATAAGCCGCTTCCGCCTCGCGGCTGCTCAATACCTGTCCTGGCCCCGCCGTCTCACGGAGAAAGGCGGCAGCCTGGGCATGGATATGGGGTTCCAGGCGCACGGCCCAGCGCCGAGGGACCTCTTTAAAATATTGGGGGAACAATAAGTGAAAGCCCATGAGAAATATGAGGAGGGCAGAACCTGCCTTTTTGAGCCAAACCCGGCAATCTGCCGCATGCAGACGCTGCCACAACCAGACTACTAGCACCGCCAGGGCGAGATAAAGCCAAGGAAAGAACCAGCCAATGAGTCTGGCCTCCCGGACAGGGCCGAGAAAATGCAGCCCCAGGATGGCCCCATGGCAGGCAATGAGCAAGTAAGTCGCAGAGGTCAGGATGAGCCGCCCCCTGAGCCAAGCCAGGGGCAGGATGAAAAAGAGCATTACGAACCCCGGCAGGGTGACCTTCTGAAACGCCTGCAGGCTCCAGAGGAAGTTGTCCCCCACCACCTTCAGGAGGGTCAAGGGCTGGCGGAGGATATTCCCAGCCCCGCCTTGGGGATAACGCTCATCTCCAGGAGGCGGGCAGCGGGTATACTCCATTAACTCATAAGGCCGCAGACGGAAAAAGGCAAATTCCCCCTGGCGATAGCCGGGATAATGGTTCTCCTGACGGCGCTCAAAAGTCGTGGTATAAGCGGCATAGAACCGGTGGCCCTCACCCAAAGAGATTAGGCCAAAGGCCTGGTAGAACCAGAACATCCATAGCCCCAGGAAACAGCCTAAGATGGGTAGGGCCCCCCATACCAGCGGTTTGGCTTGCTTGAGTCCTCGCCAAAACCCTCGGGCCTGGCATAAAAGGCTGCTGAGCAGCAGGGCAAAGACTGCTCCGCCGCTCAGCAGGCCGATTTCTCTTGAGAAAAATAAGGCAGCCCAGACTGCCCCAAAGGCCAAACCTCGGGGCCACGTCGGCCTCTGCTGGATAAGCAGGGCGAGAAGCAGCAGGGCCATAAGGGCCGGATAAAAGAGGTTTTCCGTCAGGGCAAAGGGGGCCAGGCGGCACCAGACATGGTTGCTGGCCAGGCCCAGACCGGTAAGCCAGGCCCAGACCGGCTGGTCCGGATACAACCGCCAGACCCAGAGCATGGCCAGAACCACCGCCAGGGTATTGCCGCTGATGCCGATGAGCCGCGCCGCCGTCACGGCCTCACCGGTAAGGTGACTTAACAGGCCAATGCTTACCGGCAAGAGGGGGGAGGAAAAGAGCTGGGGCACCAGCAGCCAGCGGCCCTCCCGGACATGGTCGCTGATCCAAAGATAGCGGATGGCGTCACCGCCAAGCTCTCCCTGGAAAAGGCTGAGCCAGAGCAGCCGGCAGAGCAGCGCCACCACCACGACCAGCAAGCCCCACGGCAGCCAGAACGCCCGCCAGGAGGGTGGCGCGGCCGCCCGGTTGGCATCAGCAGCCATTCGGGGCCTCCCGCCGAACCAGCCGGGGGCCGCCCAACTGGCTATTAACACTTGATAATTGTTTAACAAAGAAAAAATGTATTGACAATGATTGTGCAATTTGGTACATAAGGTGGCACCAACAGACCACAGCCAAGTAACGCTGGTTGGAGGACCAAAAATAGTTAGCCAAATCTCCCTCTTGAGGGAGAGCGGGGGAACCAAATTATACGGGTGAATCCTTGGCCCTGGGGGCTAAGGAGGGGCATGCTTTAGTCCTAACCCACCAGCTAACCACGCAGGCATTAAAGCAAGCTATTGAGGCGATCCACCGCGGGATCCTCTAGTATTCTCGTCCCGGCAACTTCCTTCTGAACCAGCACCCTTTTTATCCACTCCAGGGAGAACTGCCCTCGCAGATGGAGCGGATAGCTATTCTTTAAACCATGGCGGGTGGTTTAAAAGGAGGCAACCTATGAAAAAGACTATCATTTTTAGCTTAATAGCCGTTTCTCTTTTTATCTTGGCCGTCCCTCAACCCACCATTTCCTTAACCAGTGCCGTGGTAAAAGTCACGGCGTATTGCCATAGCGGGCGTACTGCTTCCGGTATCCGGGTGCAGGAAGGCATCCTGGCCCTGAGCCGTGACCTGGA
This sequence comes from uncultured Desulfobacca sp., assembly GCA_964487625.1. GTDB lineage: Bacteria > Desulfobacterota > Desulfobaccia > Desulfobaccales > Desulfobaccaceae > Desulfobacca. The sequence goes on along the minus strand of CAZARS010000028.1, from coordinate 21,225 downwards.
ATATCAGTTGGGCATGCGCTTTGGCGACTTGGTAAAATTGGATGGCTTGGGGACGTTTGCCTTTGAGGATCGGATGGCCAGTTACAAGCGACGCCAGGCTGATATCTGGATGCCGCGTTATGCCGAAGCCATGCGTTTCGGCGTCCGCCATAACGTCATGTTGGTGAAAATACTCTAGGATCCTCGGCTCAGGGGCAGTGGCGCTGGGGAGAAGCGTGGCTCCCCACTGCGCCACTCATTTATTTCATTTATTTCACCCGCTCCACATAGGTGCCGGTGCGGGTGTCCACCTTGAGGCGGTCCCCGATCTCAATAAAGAGCGGCACTTGAATGACCGCGCCCGTCTCCAAGGTCGCAGGTTTGCTGCCCCCGGTGGCAGTATCCCCTTTAAAACCGGGCTCCGTATGGGTCACCGTGAGCTCCACAAAGGTGGGCAGTTCCACGGCGATGGGCTGGCCCTTATAGTACAGGACTTTTAAGTTTAGGTTATCCTGCAAAAAATCCTTGCTGTCGCCCAGCTGTTCGGCCGTCAGATAAATCTGTTCATAGGTCTCATTATCCATGAAACAATACCGGTCACCTTCGGCATAGAGGTATTGCATATCCTTTTCCTGGAGATCGGGACGGCCGACTTTCTCACCCGAGCGGAAGGTCTGATCAATAACCCGGCCGTTGATCAGGTTCTTGATCTTGGTGCGGACAAAGGCGCCACCTTTGCCAGGCTTCACATGTTGAAATTCCACAATAATATAGGGGGTGCCCTCCCACTCAATCTTTAATCCCTTGCGGAAATCAGCGGTTGAGTACATAACGATCCACCTGCAAATGGAAATTTCAGTTAATTGGCACTCTTAACAGCGCGCGGCGTCTTTTTGGTTTGTTCCGCCGGGCTGGGCAAGGGCCCCAAACCAGGCGCCTGAGTAACTTGGGGAGTGGTGCCGATCTCTGGCTCCAATTGGTAGATGATCTCGTTGCGTTTGATGTAGCGCAGATCGTGTCGGATTATATCCTCAATAAATTCCCGATCATGGCGCAAGCGCTCAATCCGCTTCACCATCCGGTCGATCTCATCTTTCAAGATCAAATTCTCCCGGGCTAACCGATCTCGCTCCTGCCGCAGGCTGTAAAGGTGATACAGGCCTTTATCCCCGAAGACCAGCCACCAGCCGATCCCCAGACTTACCAGAAAAAGAGATAACCACACACATTTGCCCCCAGGGATGAGGCTGACGAGCTGGCCCACGGATTTTTTCGCTTTGGGCGGCGACGTGGCTTTCTCTTGGCGACGACTGGCTGGGAGTGCCATGGGATTACCCTTATCTTTAAGGTTATCTGTATCATCGCAAAAAGGGAGGCTGCCGGTCAATCAAAAACAGCTTTGCAAGGGGATATTTTTGTTTTAAATTAGAGAAGTTGTCGCCTTCAGGGCAACAAGGCGGCTGCCTAACTTCTCTCAGGTGCCGCTCAGTATGGACCCATCATCTTGAAATTTAACGAAAAAAGACATATTGGCTTGGCTGCCGCGGCTGAGGCCACAGACGCCGCCGACCTCCCAGATCTGCGCGGGATGCAGTTTCTGGTCTTTGTCCTGGTGGCCGCGGCCTTTGCCAATGTCTATATCACCCAGCCGGTGTTGCCGGTTTTGCAGCAGGAATTTCAGGTGAGCGCCTCCAAGGCCTCGTTGACCATGTCCGCCGTTATTTTTGGCATGGCTGTGGCCAATCTGCCCTTTGGCGCCCTGGCGGATCGCGTGGCCGTGCACTGGCTCATCCTCACCGGCGGCCTCATGGTGGCTCTGAGCGGTCTTACGTGTGCCTTAACCAAAAGTTTCGGACTCTTGGTCTTGGCCCGTTGGCTCCAGGGATTGTTTGTCCCGGCCCTCACCACGTGTTTGGCCGCCTACTTAGCCGTGAATGTCCCGGCCCACCGCCTGAATGTGGTCATGGGTTCCTATGTGTCGGCCACTGTAGCTGGGGGCTTGGGGGGGCGGCTTTTGGGAGGGTTTATTCATCCCCCCCTGCATTGGCGGTATGCCTTTGTCACCGCCGCGGGGGCTGTCCTGGGGGCTAGCCTGCTGGCGGTCTGGCGCCTGCCATTGGGGCGACGGCCATCCCGCCGCGCTGGCGGGGCCAGCGGTTTCTGGGAGATTCTCGCCGATGGTCAGAACCTGCGGCTGCTTTTGGTGCCCTGCGGTGCTTTTTTTGTTTTTTCTTCATCTTTCAATTACTTACCGTTTTATCTGGCCGGCCCGCCGTTTTTCGCCTCCACGGAGCTTATTACTCTGTGTTATCTGACTTATTTGGTGGGCATAGTCATCGGGCCGGTGGCTGGACGGCTCAGCAATCGCATCGGCAACGGTTGGGCCATGGCGGGGGGGGCCGCCATTGTGGGAGCAGCCCTCCTACTGACTTTGATCCCTGCCCTGCTCATGATCGTTCTGGCCTTGTTGGGCATCTGCCTGGGCTTCTTCACGATCCATAGCGCGGCTGCCGGCGCCCTCAATCGCCGCCTGACCACCGGTCAGGGCAAGGCCAACTCCCTCTACGTGCTGTTCTATTACCTGGGCGGGGCCTTGGGTATCACCTTAAATGGCTATGCCTATGGGCTCTTGAGCTGGCCTGGCGTGGTTGCTTTGGGATTAATCGTCTTACTGCTGCCTGGCGGCATCGGGTTGAGTTTGCGCCGGGACCGCGGCCCTCTGGTTTGATGGAGCGGCCACCATGAATTGGCGCTCTGGGGAAAAACGTGGCAAGTTCGGGGGCTGGAAAGGCGACGAACGCCCGCAGTTAAGAGGAAACAAGAGGTTCGTCAGGGTATTGGTGGCAAGAGCCGCTGGGCCCTGAGTTGAGGTAAGGCACATGGTGAGCCCCGCGACCTCTCATGACGCTTTGCACTTGGTCTTTGTGTACGGCACCTTGCAGCAGGGTTTCAGCAACCACCACATACTGTCCCAAGCCCGTTTTCTCGGGCCGGCCCGATCCAGGGATGAGTATGCCCTCTATGTGGAATATTTTCCCAAGGTCATCCCCCACGAGCGCGTGTCGGTCATTCATGGCGAGCTCTACCTGGTGGATGACTACACCCTGGCCCTCTTGGATGATCTGGAAGACCACCCCTTTCTCTATCGGCGAGAGCAGATCCCGGTAATCACGGACGATGGCAGCGAAACCTTGGCCTGGATCTATTTCCACCCGGAAGCCAGCGGCCAGCTGGTGGCCAGCGGTGACCTCAAGGCCTGGCTCGAGGAACAACAAGAGCCGAGGGACGCCGAGGATTAAACCACTAATCGATCCCCTTGAGACCTCGGCCTAACTCCAGCTTGGGCCGCCATCCTGGGGAGGGTTATGGCTTCTTTTTGGTGGGAGGCGGCGATGTCTTGGTCATGCTGCCGGTTTCGCCGCAATTCTGGCATTTTTTCGGTTTGCACCGGGTATCCACCGTGGCCCCGCATTTTTCACAAGTAAAGATGGCCATGCAGTTCTCCTTTGCCGTTTTTTGCCGATAATAGTAATATACCGAAAGAAGAATGACAACCGCAGAATAAGCGTCTTGTTGATCGGCAAACCTTGGCCTTGACCCTGCGTCGGGAGGAGCCACCATGAGTTGGCAAACCTATTGCCACCGTTGTCAGGTACGGGTGCGGTTCGGCGACACTGATCCGTATGGTATCGTCTATTTTGTCAGTTACTTCCGGTATTGCCATCGAGCCATTGAAGAGTACCTCCGCTCCCTGGGGCTACCGCCGGAAGAAACCTTTCGCAATACCCAGGAAGGCTTTGGCCTGCCGATCGTAGAGGCTCATGGGAAATTTCTCCGCCCCAGCCGGTATGGCGACCTGCTGGAAGTGGAAACCCGGTTGCAGGAAGTGCGGCCCAAGGCCCTGATCTTTCAGTTCCGTTTCTTTCCAGCGGGTGGGTCAGAACTCTTGGCGGAGGGCAGTGCCACCCTGGTGGCCATCAGCCGCACCTGGCAAGCCATTGCGGTCCCAGCGCGGGTCTTGGATAAACTGGCCCAAGCCGGGGCAGCGGCGACCTAGGACCAAAAATTATTGACCCACCTCCGCCCCCTTGATATATTATATTGTGACAAAATTCTGTGGGGAGTCAGCCACCATGCCTAAAATTGCTGATTATTTCACGAAGAGTGATCGCAAAAAACTCTTCTTCGACTACCTCAAACTGATCGGCATCCTCGAGATCATTATCTTCATCGTGGTCGCCCTCTGGGCCACCGATGATAAATACCATCGAGTATATACCCCCTTTCCCTGGCGGCAGTATCTCTTCGTGGCCTTTGCCTTCCCCATTATCTTTACGTTCTTGATGGGGATTGTCATCACGGGTTTTAATTATTTCATGGGTGACGATGAGGCCAGCGAGGCTGGTGAAGCCACGGCCTCCGATAGCTTGGGGTCCATTGTCAACCAGATGCGTCGCCTGCCCTACCTGGCCCTCCTGTTTCTGTTGATCGTCACTATCTTGGGCCTGTACAACATGAACCACATCATGGCGTGGGTCAGCTCCTTGGGCCAGCAGACTTTCGCTTTCCTGACCTATGCCCTGGCGGTGTTGGGTGCCCTGGTAGCCCTGTACATGGCGTTCTTCCTGTTCTTTAAATACCGCTTGAACAAAAAGCACATGCAGTACCAGTATTATACTGATATATCTAATAAATATGGTCTAATCATCCTTGACGATCAGACTGTGCTCCATAAAAATGGTGATCTGTTGGTGCAAGGTCCCGGCCGTTTCCGCCGGGCCAAACAAGTTGGCAAGGTAACGCCGCAACCGCAGATTCTGCAGGCTCCGGCCGGCCATGAGAGCAATCTCCCCATGGTAAAAGAATAAAAGCCAAGGCGCTCTCGAGTCCCCATACCCGGAGGGCGCCAATCAGGCCAGCAAACCCCACTCTGTGGGGTTTTGCTATTTGCAGGCAGGACTGTCCGGCAGGCTGCTGGCAGAGTTTAAAAATTACACCAAGGGCAAAAAAAGTTTTCCTCCGATGGCTTCCTTGCTCTTGTCATCCTAAGCGCAGCGTTGGCTCTGAGATTCTTCGGGCGTGTGGCTCCTTCAGCATGACAAAATGAGACGGTCATGAGAGATACCCAGGAGCCACCAAGCTTACGCTAAAACGGTGTTGGACAGTAGGGATTTTCAGGGGGAAACGTTGGGTCAAGGAAGCAAGTTTCTGCCAGCCTCATTGAGCTGTCCAGGCTCGAGGTCCAGAAAGGACACGGGAGCCACTGGCTCCTGCTTGCGAGACCGGCCCAGCATGGTCGAGTCGGCCAACCATGCTCGTGAAACTCCAGGTCCTGCGTACACTAAGGGAAGAGAAAGGTGCCACGTCCTAGCCTCATCCTGGCTGCTTCGGTGGAGGAAATCTGGCCGTTCGTGCAGTCCTGTCCAGCCCGGCGGCGGCTGCCCCGAGAGTGGAGGCGAGGCTGGGTGGTGTCTGGCTCGTCTTGGCAGGCCATCGTGTTGCTGGGCGGTATGGGCGGGGAGGGGCCGGTCAGATTGGCCGAGCGCGCCGTGACCTTCTGGCAGCCCAGGCTGCTCCTAATGGCTGGCTTCGGGGGTGCCCTGACGCCCGTGCCGCAACCCACCGAGGTAATGGTGGCCACTGCCTGTTATGCTTTGCACCTACCAGAGGGTCGGCTGCAGGAACAGCCGTGCCCTGCCCCTCCGCAGCCTGTGGCTGACTTGGTGGGGGTTTTGCGCCAATGCGGCCTACCCGCACATGGGGGCACTGCCGTAACCACGGTGGCGGTGACGCCGAAACCGATGGTCTTGCCCTGGGTTCGGCATTTGGTCAATCCTGTAGTGGACCTGGAGAGTGCCCGGCTTGCCGTAGTGGCCCAGGCCAGCAACGTGCCCTTCCTGGTGATGCGGGCCATCACCGATGGCGCCCAGGAAGAGATCCAGGCTTTCTTGGCAGCAATCATCAACCAGTATCATGGGGTGCCCCTCAGGCGGCTCCTCCCCGCTCTGCTGGCCCGACCCCGGCGGCTGCGCCATATCCTCCATCTCTGGCAGCGGTCTCGCCGGGCCAGCCGGAATCTGGCCACGGCCCTCCAGGGTCTGTTGCCCCTCCTCTCTGGCTAGGGGGCGGGCCATGAGGGGTTCAGGAGGACAAGCCGTTGGCGGGCTAAACTGCCACACTCTGCGCCAATCCTCCCGGCAAGCGAGTGATTGTTCATCCTGTTTCGGGGCAGCCCACCTCCTGGCCCTGGGTCTTGGCCGGACCGGGCAAGGCCTGGGCCGCCGCCACCGTCAGACTGAGCGCCATGATGGCCACGCCGACGGCAATGAGCCCCAGCACCACCTCGCCGATCACCCAGGTCATGATCAGATTGAACAACAGGACGCCGAAATATAGCCCTGCCCCCCGATAAGCCGGATCGGTCCAGGCTTTCTGACCCGACGATTTACCGGTCCGGCTCTCCAACGGTCTGGCCAACAGGTGCAGCAATGTCATCATGCCGAGACCCACTACAAACCAGCCGGCGAAGTTGCTGAGCGGTATGCCGAAATACCAACCATAGTGGGGATAGCCATAAATCTGGCCAAGGAACCAGCGATACCCCCGCAGGGCCAGGGGATCGATAATCACATCCAATAAGACAAAGAGGGTCGCGGCCAAGCAAATTTTGGAGAAGGGTCTGCCCCGCCGTGTCTTGCCCATGGTCTGGTAAGCCGCCAGCCACAGGGTGGCCAGACTATAACTGGAATAACTTAAAAAAACATACGAGAGGGAATCCATGAAAGGCACGCCCTTGATCCAGAGCTCCTGATCCTGGGTGGCTGGTATGTATATATAAAGGCCATAGGGAAAGCCTGTGTGGATGGAGGATAATTCTGAGGTCCAGGCAAGGAGATAGCCTCCCAAGAGGAAAACCAGGGTGCGGCGCCAGCCTAGGTGGCGACTAGCCAAGGCCAGATAGGCCGCAAGGAAAAGAAAGACATAAGGACGAAGCTGCACCGTGCCCCAGAGTAAATTTAGAAAATTCTGCACGCTTTACTCCCTTTGTTCCGGCGGTGCCGTTGTTCCAGGATGTTAGGTGGTTGTCATCCGAGCGATGCTGATACCTTGACGCGGCCGGGAAAACTTGTCAAGTTTAATCATAAAAAATCAGGGGTGTCCGGAGAGGTTTTAGCAATCAGCAGATTGTCTGGCGGATTTCCTTCCATCCGGAAAATCCTCAGCGTCTGAAAAAATGAGGTGCAACCCGTGAAAGTGATCCTGGCCCGCACGGCGGGCTTCTGTATGGGGGTGAAACGGGCCATGGAGACGGTCCTGAACGCCCTTAATCAGAAATCCAAAAAGATCTACACGTATGGTCCTCTGATCCACAACCCCCAGGTCTTGGAGCTGTTGGAGGAGAGGGGGATCGGCATTCTCAAAAATCAGAAGCCGGAGCCGGGATGCCTGGTAGTGATCCGGGCCCATGGTATTCCTCCCCAAGAAAAAGCGGCGCTCTCAACCCTGGGCTGCCAGATCGTGGATGCCACCTGCCCACGGGTCGCCAAGGTGCAGGCCATTATCCGGAAATGGGCCCGGCAAGGCTACGCCACCATTATCATCGGCGATGCCGACCACCCGGAGGTTCTGGGTCTGATGGGCTATACCGAAGGCAAGGGGTATGTGGTGGCCAAGGTAGAGGACGTGGCCCATCTCCCCCAGCTCTCGCAGGTCATTGTCGTGGCCCAGACCACCCAGAGCGAAGCTGTCTTTACGAAGCTCGTCGCTGCCATCCAAGACCGCTTCCCTGAGGTCAAAGTTTATAACACGATCTGTGATGCCACGGCTAGTCGCCAGGCCGAGGTCCTGGAACTGGCGAAGGAAGTGGAGGCCATCGTGGTGGTGG
>CAZARS010000028.1:676-13351 GCA_964487625.1 uncultured Desulfobacca sp. | reverse complement strand
CGGCCGGAGCAGCGGCAATACACAACGCCTGGTGGAGATTGCCCGGGGCACTGGTCTGCCCACCTATCATGTGGAAACGGAGCAGGAGCTCAATATGGGGGTCTTGCGGCAGTATCAGGTAGTGGGCGTCACCGCCGGGGCCTCTACTCCTCATTGGCTCATCAGCAACGTGGTCTCCATGCTGAAACATGACTGGGCCCATCGCCATGGCTCCTGGGGGCAGCTCTGGCACCGCTTATGGCGTTTCCTCATCAAGTCAAATCTCTATGTGGCCATCGGCGCCGGGAGTCTCAGTTATACTTCTTCGTTGCTGCAGCAGGTAGAACCCCAGTGGCTCTATTTTTTTGTAGCGTTTTTTTACATTTATGCCATGCACATCCTCAACCACTTTACCGATGCGGCCAGCAAGCTAAACGATCCGGTGCAGACTATGTTTTATGGGAGGCACCGGACCTTTCTCCTCATCTCGGGCATCCTCTCGGGGGTGGCGGCTCTGGTCCTCGGCTTGGCCTTATCACCCTGGGCCTTTGTTTTCATCCTCATCATGAGCATCCTGGGGCTTGTCTATACGGTGGATATTTTTCCTCGGTGGGCGGCCGGTTGGCTCAAAATCAACCGTCTCAAGGAGATACCCGGCTCCAAAGTGGTCTTCACGTCTCTGGCCTGGGGGGTGTTGGCGGCCTTGATCCCGATCATCTGCGCCCACCGCTCGCTCAGCTCGGCTACCATAATGGCCTTTCTCTTTGTGGCGATGCTTGTGTTTATCCGCTCTGGTCTCTTTGAGATTCAAGCCTTGGAAGGAGACCGCATCGTCGGCAAAGAAACCCTGGCGGTGGCGCTGGGCAAGGAGCGCACGTTCACGGTCCTCTACCTCCTCACCGGCCTGCTCATGGTTTTACTCAGCGCCACCACGTTCTGGGGCATCCTCCCCAGCCTGGGGTATGCCCTTCTAATCTGTGGCCTCTTTGCTTTGGCCTACCTGACCCTCTACCGCCGGGGTAAGGTGGAATCAACCCTACTCCTGGAGGGGCTGGTGGACGGTAATATGCTGCTGGCGGGTTGGCTGTCTTTTTTGTGGGATCCCTATAACCGGTTGCTCCCCTGAGCTCAGCGTATAGCTCAAGCTCAGGCCGTAAACATCAGGGCTATCTGTTGGCGCTCCAGGCGCAGCTGGCCAAAATTGAGGTGTGGGCCTGGCCTGATTCAGAGCAGCATCTGACCGGCGGTGAGGCGCAGGAGATACTGCCCATAATCATTGTTGTATTGGCGAGCCAGGCGCTCCAGTTGGGCGGCATCGATGAAACCCATGCGGTAGGCGATTTCTTCAATACAGGCCACCTTAAGCCCTTGGCGTTTTTCGATGGTGGCCACGAAGGCCGAAGCATCCAACAGCGACTCCGGGGTGCCGGTATCCAGCCAGGCAATGCCCCGGCCCATTAATTCCACCTGCAACTTACCCCGCGTGAGATAGACGTTGTTGACATCGGTAATTTCCAGCTCACCCCGGGCCGAAGGCTTGAGCTGCCGGGCGATGGCGATGACCTCGTTATCATAAAAATAGAGGCCCGGTACGGCAAAATGGGATTTGGGTTGTTTGGGCTTCTCTTCAATGCGGATGGCTCTCCCGGTGGCATCGAATTCCACCACGCCATAGCGGTGGGGATCTTTTACCCAATAGCCGAAGATGACGCCCCCCTCCTTGATGGCCAGGGCTCGCTGTAGGATCTTCTGGAGTCCATGGCCATAAAAAATATTGTCCCCCAAGATGAGGCAGACCTTGTCGGAGCCGAGAAAATCAGCCCCCAAAACAAAGGCCTGGGCCAGGCCTTCCGGCCGGGGTTGGGCCACATAGGACAGCCGCAAACCCAAATCCCTGCCATCCCCCAAGAGATCCTGAAACCGCCCCAGGTCTTTGGGGGTGGAGATGATCAAGATATCCCGTAATCCCCCCAACATGAGGACGGATAGGGGATAATAGATCATGGGCTTGTCATAGACCGGCAAGAGCTGCTTGCAGACCTCCCGGGTGATGGGATGCAAGCGGGTGCCGGCACCGCCAGCCAGGATGATGGCCTTCCAACCAGTAACCGATGAGGTCTCGGTGAGTGGGGTTGTGGTTTCCATAGGAAAATCATGCTCCTCCGCCAAGCCTCTCTTTTCCCCTCCCTTCCCACGCCTGGATGTGGTAAGGGAATCCAAGAGGCTTTTCCCCGTGTGTGCGGTGTGGCCAGACAGATTGTCAGCTTGATTACATTTTTGGATACCTTAGTTACCGGCGGGTGATTTCTAGCATGCCCAGCCCCCCTTTTTTTGTCAAGCAGAAAATCAGGGCAGTTTTCAGGAATTAAGAATTATCCGCCAAGGGGAAAATCACAGCGGCCAAGCCAAGGGCCGAGCTTCAGCAAGGGGCAGGGGGTGAAATTCAAGGGGCCAAGGGCGGAGGAGTGGGATAAGGTGATAATAGCGTCCAAGATACAGCCTAAGATTTCTTTTCCAAACAATTCGGCGGGGGAGGGGCCAGGCAACTGGTTCTCCCTCCCCCTATGTTCAGGCCTCGCCGTAAAGCGAGACCTTTCCGGATGAAAACGAGCGACTCTGGCGTGCCAGTGGTTCAGCGTCTTGTCTGCCCCAACAATTTCCCCACCGCAGCCAAGTATACGGCCACCTCCTGGCTGGAATCGGCTTGGACCAGGTGTTCCACTTCTTCATCGAAAAACGCCGCGACCGGGCAGCAGCCCAGACCCAGGGCAGTGGCAGCCAGATGCAGGTTGCCGCAAATGTGGCCGGCATCCAGAAAAAGATAACGCACCGCCCGCTGCCGATATTTCCATAAAGAGCGGCCCAGGATCCCCGTCCAGATAAAGACCACGGCCGCGGTGCCGAGGAATTGCTGGTTCAGCCCAGCCAGCACCAGGGATCGGCGGAAGTCTCCCGGAGTGACCAATTCCAGGGCAAAGTTTGAGACATTGAAATGCCAGATGCCCGGGGGAATCTCCTCTACCCGGTGTATGGCCACATAGGTTGCCACCGGGTAGAGTGCTCCTGCAGATGGCGCCGCTCGGAAGGCAAAATGGTGTTGCACCGCGGTAATCCCCTGGCAGGCCCAGAGCAGGCCGGCTAACTCTTCTTGGCTGATGGGCGCCTCGGCATAATCCCGCAAGGAGCGGCGCTCTTTCACGCACTGCCAGAAATTTTTCTGAAAGCTTTGGGGTACCGACGGCAGGGGCAGTCGTTGGGTCTCCGGTGGATACGTTTTATACAAGGGGCTGCGGGGGTATTGCACCAAAGGCTCAGCCCGGAGATTTTCCCGAGAGTAACGGGTCTGACGCAGATACTCAAAGCCAATACCAGCGGTGGACTCGGTCATGACTCACTCCTGGCCAACCGGCGGCCCGGTTCCATGCTTGTCGGTTAGTTATTGGGCCCCTTGGCTGTTTCTTTTTCCACTTCCTGGAGTTGGCGCTGCCAGCCAGCTTTCAAGTCTTCCCAGGCCTGACCGGCCGCCCCTTGGGACTCCTGGAGCTGCTGGCGCAAGGTTTTTTGTTTATCCTGGAGGTTCTGAATGAAATTCTGCAGTTTTTCTCTCATTTCCGGGGAAGCCTGTTCGGCTTTGTCTTGGAGTTCCTTAATTTTTTGATCCAGCCCTTTGAGGCGCTCGTCAGCCTCTTGGAGGAATTTATCCTTCTGTTGCTGCAGGAACTGTTTGGCCGTATCCAACAGCTCTCCCGCCTGTTTCTGCAACTGTTCCTTGGTTACTTCCTTGGGCTTGGGAGGTTCCTCTTTGCCGCAGCCCCATAAACCCAGCCCCAGCGCCAGTACGAAGAGAATAATCAGTAGTTGTTTCATCGAGGTTACTTCCTTTTTGATCCGGCCGGCCCAGAGAGCTCAGGGCGCGTTGGCCGGCCGGTACGAGATAATAATGTTTCAGCTGGGTTAATCCTTGACCGTTAACCACGGATCAGGTCCAGCATCTCCTTGACGGCTTGGATGAGTCCCACATAGATGGCCCGAGAGATGATACTGTGGCCGATGCTGTATTCGGCAAACTCCTTGCGGCCGCGAAACCGCTTGATGTTCTGGTAATTCAAGCCATGACCGGCCTTCACCACCAAACCCAATTGGCGGGCGTGGGCCGCGGCGCTCAAGAGCTCCTCAAAGAGCCTCTCGGCCTCGGCGTCGGATCGGGCTTCGGCGTAGGTGCCGGTATGCAGCTCCACGTAGTCGGCCCCTAGTGCCACGGCAGCCTGGATCTGGGGGGGGTGAGGGTCAATGAACAGACTGACGATGATCCCCGCCTCTTTGAGGGTTTGTATGGCTGGCCGGAGATGCTCCTGTTGGCCGACCACGTCCAGACCGCCTTCCGTGGTCAGTTCGGCCCTTTTTTCCGGCACCAGGGTCACTACGTCGGGGCGCTGCTGGCAAGCGATGGCAATCATTTCCTGGGTTGCCGCCATTTCCAAATTGAGGCGGGTCTTGACGGTCTGGCGGAGCAGGATCAGGTCCCGGTCCTGGATATGGCGCCGGTCTTCCCGGAGATGGACGATGACGCCATCGGCCCCGGCTAGCTCCACCAGGGCCGCGGCGGTAACAGGATCGGGTTCATCAATCAGGCGGGCCTGGCGCAGCGTTGCCACATGATCAACATTCACTTCCAGTTTGGCCACACAATTTCCTCCTTCAATTCAGGATGCAACATGATAAACAGTTCTTTGGTCTTGTCAGCCATCCGCGCCGCTTCAGCCTCGCTGCCGACATGATCATACCCCAGGAGATGGAGTATGCCGTGGATCAGATAGAGGTCCAGGAGTTCCAAGAAACGCCAACCATTCTCCTTGGCCTGGCGCCGTGTGGTCTCCAAAGAGATAACTACATCCCCCAATATGTGGGGTTGAATTTCCGGAAAGGGCCCCCCCTGGAGAGGTACGGCAATGACATTGGTGGGACCACGGCGTTGCAGCAGGGTCTGATTCAACTTGGCCATGGCCGGATCATTCACCAGGGTGAGGCTCAGTTCGGCCTTAGGATAGCCCAAGCCTCTTAAGATCTTCGCGACTTTTCTCCTGATCTTTGCCAGGTCGAGCCGCGTCTTTCTCTGCCGGTTGTTTATCCAGATTTTCACCACTCTTCTTTTTGTCGCCCATCTTGTCGGCGGGCTGGGGATACTCGATGCGGTGATGGAAAATGCCGCTCAAGATTTTAATGAAACTCTTGGCGATTTCGTGGAGGTCCTTTAGGGTGAGTTCACACTCATCTAACTGCCCGTCCGCGAAAATATTATTGATAATTTTCTGGACCGCCCCCTGGATCCGGGCCGGGGTAGGATCCAACAGGGTTTTGGAGGCGGCCTCTACCTGATCCGCCAGTAATACCAGGCCGGCCTCTTTGGTCTGGGGCCGGGGGCCAGGGTAGCGGTAATCCTCCCGATTTACCATCTCCGGGTTGGCCGCTTGCTGTTTGGCCTTGTTATAAAAATAGGCCATGAAACTGGTGCCGTGATGTTGGCGGATGATGTCGATGATTTTTTGGCTCACTTTATTCTGCCGGGCCAATTCCACGCCGTCCTTTACATGGGCTTGGAGAATAAGGCTACTCATGGACGGCGCCAGTTTCTCGTGTTTATTTTCCCCGTCGAATTGGTTTTCCACAAAATACGTGGGCTTTTTAATTTTGCCGATGTCGTGATAATACGCCGCGGCTTTGGCCAACAAGGGGTTGGCGCCGATCTTTTCCGCCGCGGCTTCCACCATGTTACCGACGATGATGGAGTGATGGTAAGTGCCCGGGGCCACTAGCATTAATTCCCGTAAAATGGGGCGGTCCAGATTGATCAGTTCCAGCAACCTGATGTCGGAGGTGAGATCGAAGGCGACTTCCATCAAAGGTTCCAGACCGGTGGCCAAAATACCGATCTGCAACCCTCCGGCCACGGCAAAAAGGACCCCCCACAGGACATCGAAGCCTTGCCATGGGAACTGGGCCAGCTTAATGACCAAGGCCATGAGGCCATTAAAGGCCGCGATGTACAGACTGGCCCGAATAAAGCCCCAGCGAGTCCGGCAATAGAGACTGGCCCAAATGGCTACCAAGCCGCTAAGGGCATAGAAGAGAAAGAAGAAAAAGGGCTGATCCACCAAAAAAGCCGAGAGCATGGCGGCCAGGAAGGCCGTCAGGATAGCAGTCTCCAGCCCGAGGAAGACCTGCGCCAACATGGGGGCCAACGCCACGGGCAAGAAAAAGAGAAAATTCTTGGCCAGGACGGGACTGAGCCGACTCAGGGCGCCGCTGAAAAAGACCATTCCCAGGCTGAAGAACGTCACCCCCAACAGGGTCACTGCCAAGAAGGCGTATTCCTGGAGGGTGCGGGGACCCTGCTTGGCCCTTACCCGGAGCAGCTTGGCGCAGAAGCCACTCACGAGGGCAATGAGCCCCCATGTCCCCAAGAAATTCCAGAACCACCAGCCCTGGGGTCGCTCCCGATCCAAGGCCTGAAGCTTGACGAGGTGCGTGGGGGTGATCTTTTCGCCCTCCCGTACCAGCATCTCGCCTTTTTTAATCTGGAAGTAGACCGGCCGGGTTTCCTCGAGGCGGATCTGCCGACGCTTCTCGGTTTCGGCCCGGTTGAGGGAGACATTGGGCACCATGAGCAGTTGGGCGATCTCACAGATGGCCCAGCGGGACCCTGAGGGCAAGTCTTCCACCGCCTCCCGACAATAGGCATTCACCTTTTTCTTGGCCTCATTGAGACCCAGGAAACGCCCGGCATTGGCTTCTTCTTTTTCCTGCCAGGAGGGCAGACGTCGGATAATCACTGGTCGCTGCAGGTCTGCAGGGCTGAGGGTGGTGTCTCCCAAGACCCCCTGCGACACCACCAGATTGACCTGCTGACTGATGATATCCTCCCATTGCGTGGAAAAATTATTCCGGGCCAGGAGATAGAAGATATTGTTGGGCAGGGCAACCCCCAAGAGCCGCTCAAAGTCCGGCTTCTTGTCCTGGAGGACTTTAAATAATTTGGAAAAGGGCTGCTTCCCTTCCTTTTCGGTCTCGCGTCCGGCTTCTTGATCGGCCGGCCTTTGGTTTTCCTGGATGACCTGGCGCATGTATTCAAAGGCTTGATGGAGCCGGGCATTGATTTCTGTCCCGATGCGCTCATCCAGATCAAAGACAAGGGGGCTATCTTCTACCCGCTCTTGTTGCCGTTTGGCGGTGGATTCCCGGTCTTCCACTAAAAAGTCGGCAGAGGCCTTGATATCCCTCTCAGCAATGTCCCCGACCTGATAATTGAGGTGCGGATCCTGGGGACGGGGAAATACCATGATGGCGGCCAGTAGGCTGAAGCCCACTAGGAGCATGACCTTTTGGCTCTGGCTGAGGACTCCGGGCTCTGTGCTCCGCCGGTTAAAAGGCAGCCTTGACCAGAGCCGCTGCACCTGGGGAAACACAACGCCCTTAGGCTTACCGTTGGTCTTTTTGTCTATCATGGTCTCTGTCTCGGCGGGACAGGCGGGTTGGCAGGGCGTTGCCGCTGTTGGTAGGTTTCATACGCCAAGATAATATCCTGGACCAGGGGATGACGTACCACATCGTTTTTATTGAAATAGATAAAAGTTATACCTTGAATATCCTTAAGGATTTCTCTTACTTCGTTCAGGCCGGAGGTCGTGCCGGCGGGAAGATCGATCTGGGTCACATCGCCGGTAATGACCGCTTTGGAGCCGAAACCCAGGCGGGTGAGAAACATCATCATCTGTTCAGAGGTGGTATTCTGCGCCTCGTCCAAAATGACAAAGGCGTTGTTTAGGGTGCGGCCCCGCATAAAGGCCAAGGGTGCCACTTCTATGACGCCCCGCTGCATCAGTTGGGAGGCCTTGTCAAAGTCCATCATATCATGCAAGGCATCATAGAGGGGCCGGAGATAGGGGTTGACTTTTTCATAGAGATCGCCGGGCAAGAAGCCTAATTTTTCCCCGGCTTCCACTGCCGGACGGGTCAAGACGATGCGGGAACATTCGTTATTACTAAGGGCAGCTACCGCCATGGCCATGGCCAGATAGGTCTTGCCGGTTCCGGCCGGGCCAATGCCGAAGACCATATCCACCTGCCGGATGGCCTGGAGGTAGTGCTTCTGGTTGAGGCTTTTGGGAGTAATGCGGCGTTTCAGGCCGGCAATGAAGATGGAGTCCAGAAAAATCGTCTTCAGATCCAGGTCAGGTTGGTCCCGCAAGAGGCGCACGGCATATTGCACGTCCTGGCCAGCCAGGGTATAGCCTGCCGCCAAGAGCTCATAGAGTTCTGCTAAAACCCTGGCCGCCAAAGCAATGTCCTCGGCTGCCCCCTCGACGATAACTTCATTGCCCCGGACATTGGATTTGATCTGCAGAAGGCGGTCCAACAGGCGGAGATGTTGATTCTGTTGGCCGAAGAGCATCTGCACCAATTCGTTGTCCGCAAAGACAAGCTTCTTCTGTTCTTGGCGGCGGATTGCGGTTATGCCTTTTTTCATGCTGGCGGCGTTGCCACCCCCATCAGTTGCCCTCGCACTAGCCGGCGGCGGGGTCGGTTGTCAAAATCCAATAAGACGATCTGCTGCCAGGTACCCAAGACCAGGCGCTGTTGGTCGATCATGACTGTGAGATCGGGTTTGAAGAAGGCTGCCCGGACATGGGCATAGCCATTGCCATCGCCCCACCGGCGATCATGCTCATAGGGCAGGTCTTGGGGCAGCAGCCGTTCAATGGCCCGACGCAGATCATTGATAACCCCAGCTTCATACTCGATAGTGGTCAGCGCCGCCGTGGAACCGGGGGTAAACAAGGTTACGAGGCCCCGCGCTAGACCCGCAGCCGTCACCTGCTCTTGCACCAGCGGCGTGATATCGATGATATCAGTCCCCGCGGTGGTGGCGATCTGGAGGGCAAAAAACTCCAACTTTACCATACAGCTGCATATTTCCGCAGATTAGCAAGAGCCGCCTGGCCCACAGCTTCCACGATACTAATATAATTCCTTTTTGGGCTGCAAGCAAAATAAAAGTGAGGCCCCGGGCTGGCGGAATACAGAGGAGGCAGGGGGCCCTAGCTGCTTTAAAGAACTATGGAGATAATGTCGATTGCTTGAGATGGCAGTCAACAAAAGCCAGGCGGCATTGGCATACATCGTCACGCTTCAGGACGCTTGCTTTGGGATCCCCTGAGTCGCAATGCCACTGAGCTATTCAGGGGTATTTGCCCGCAACCCATACCAAGTTGCCTGCAAAGGGTGGCCTATTATTTTTCCTCTTGCCCAACACCGGCAGAAGAGGAGGTAGATTCCTGCTGTTAATATAGGCAAGGGGTCCGGAGTTTATCATTTTCAGCGCAGCGAAGACTATCGGCTATAATGATGGGATAGATTTTTTGCCGGCCGCGGCTTAGGATGACAGGGTAAATCCTTTCCATACAACATCAGTGATGGTCATGGGAGGGGGGAAAGTTTTTGATGGCACTTGGATATTATTAGGATAATTTCTTTCCTTAGAAAAATGGTTTATAATAAAAAATTATTCCCTAATTTAATTTTTGGCCGGAAATGAGGGGTGTAGGAAAGTTGTGATCACCTCTCTGTCAGGAGCCCTTTACAGTGTGGTTGTCCTGCCGGGATGCTCTGGCGCCGGAGAGCGGCAAGGAAATCCGGTAAATCGATGCAGGTGTTATAATCCGTAGGATACCCCTATGCCAGGCGTTTTTGCCGGTTGCCTCGATATTATCATCTTCAGCTCAGGTCTGGCCAGTCTGCTGCTGGCCTTGGCAGCCTGGCGTCTGACTCACGGGCTGGACAGCCGTTGGCCGTGGCCATGGCTGGGACTCTTTGCTGCCCTCCAGGCATTGGGGGAATGGCTGCGGCTGACCATACTCTTCGGTGAAGTCGCCCCGGTTTGGACCTGGGTCTTGCTACTGGGGTATTGTCTGGCCGCTCTGTGTTTGGCTGAATTTACCCGATTGGCAGGCCACGGTCTCGGCAGGTGGCATGGAGGTCGTGGGCTGATCATGGTGGGGCTGGCTCTGGCCGCCTCGGGGAGTTGGTGGGGCTGGGATGGTTTCAAGATAGGAGTATATGGGGCCTTGATCTTGCCAGCCGGCCTGGTCGCCGGGCTGCTGTTATACTCTTCCGCCTCGTTGACTGCCTGGCCGCAACGTCTGCAGGGTTGGGTCGGCGTCGGTCTTATCCTCTTCAGTCTGAGCTCTGGCCTCAGCTGGCCTGTGGACGGCGATTTTCCTACTCTTTGGTTGGTAAAGCATTCACCTGGGCAACAAGTAGTTTATGGGGGTTATCTCCTTCGCAGCCTCAGCCTCTGGCTGGCCGCCATGGCCCTCTGGTGGCATGAGGAAAGCCTGAGGCAGGAACAACCACCCGGTTTTCTCGTCCGCCTCCGGCGGCTCATCCGTCTCGGGACAGTGAGCTTCAGCGTGCTCCTTATGATGGGCGGATGGCTGTTTACCTTCCTCCTGGCGCACCGGGCGTATGAGGAGGTGATGATCAGAAATTGGCAACAAGTTCAGCAGGTTGAGCTGCTGTTGCAACAGGAAATGTCCATCGGCACCAATCTGGCGGAAACGGTGGCCAGCACGGCCCAAGTGCGGGCTGCTTTTTTGGCCGACAACCCGGGGGCCCTGATCGGGGCAAATCACCAACTGGACCGCTATAGCCGGTCTTTCCCTGGGACCACCCTGTATCTCATGAATTTGGACGGACTGACTATCGCCTCGTCCAACCGTTATCAGAAGGATAGTTTTGTCGGGCAATCTTACGATTTTCGTCCGTATTTCCAGATGGCTCGCCAGGGGCAGAATGGCGCGTATATGGCCTTGGGGGCCACCTCCCTGGAGCGGGGTTTTTACGCTAGTGCCCCGGTGTTTGATACGCAGCGGAAGGTCATCGGGGTGGCGGTGGTCAAGAGCGATATAGATCGCCTGGAAGCCATCCTCCTCCGGGAGCCCATCTCCCTCTTGGTAGATGGCCAGGGTATTATTTTTTTGGCCAGCCGCCCGGACCTTGTTCTCAAAAGTCTTTGGCCCCTGTCAGAAGCCGTAAGACAGCAGATCATTGCCTCCAAACAGTTCGGCCACGGTCCCTGGCCGGCAGTCTTGGCGTCCTGCCCTCATTCGGGGGAGATCATCAGATTTCAAGGGCAAGAACGGCTTTATCTGAACAAACCCATCGCCGAATAAGGCTGGGAGATCGTGGCTTTGGGGAGCATCGCAGGGATCATGGCCGCTCGTGGCCTGGGGTTAGTGCTCACCTCTTTTCTCTGTTTGATGTTCCTGGGCCTTTTGCTGGTCTGGGAGACGACGGTGGAGGCCTCGGGGCGGATAAGTGCTTCGGAGCGGCAATATCAGAGTCTCATCGAGGGTGCCCCCGATTGTATTGCCTTGTTTGATGGGGAGGGCCATTTTTTAGCCATCAACCCCAACGGACTCCAGATGCTGGGGCGGAGCGAGGCAGAGGTATCCCAACTGTCCCTGCAACAGCTCTGCCAGCCTCGGCAGCGCTGTCTGGTGCGGTCTCATTTCAAGAAGGTGATCCAAGGTCATAAAACGGCGCTGGAGATTGCCTATGATCACCCGCAGGGCCAGACTTTGGGACTACGCCTCATCCTGAACCCCGTTAAGGAAGCCGACGGCCAGGTGCGGCGGTCCGTCGGCATTATTAGTGACATTACCGAACAGCAAAAGATGGAGGCAGACCTCCACTACCGCCTCCAGCTAGAGGAGCTGATAGCCCGCATCTCCACCGACTTCATTAACCTGCCGCCCCAGGAGATTGACGCCGGGATTGAACGAACCCTGGCCACCCTGGGGAATTTTGTTGGAGTAGATCGGGCTTACGTTTTCCAGGTCCACGCCGAGGGCCGATTGACCAGCAATACCCACGAATGGTGTGGGCCGGAAATCTCGGCAGAGAAAGAGAACCTCCAAAACCTGCCCTGGCGAGACCTCTTTCCCTGGTTTGCCCAGGCGCTGGAAAGTTCCCAGGTCGTTTGGCTCAACCACCTTACTGAGCTGCCACCCACGGCTAAGAATGAATTGGCGGAATTCACCCGCCAAGGCATCCAATCATTGCTCGTCGTATCCCTCCTCCATCAAGGTGAGCTACTGGGTTTTCTAGGGTTTGATTGCGTCCGCCAGGTCAGAGACTGGAGACCCGAAATCGTCACGCTGCTCCAGATGGTGGGGGATATCATTGTCAATGCCTTGGCGCGTCAACGGGCCGATGCTGCCCTCCGCTTGGATGAGGCCCGCCTCGAGGCCCTCATCCGATTGGGACAGATGCAGGCCCGGCCGTTTCAAGAAATCATTACTTATGCCTTGGAAGAAGCTGTGCGTCTGACCCGCAGCCAGATTGGTTTCTTGGCCTTCTTAGACGACGAGGAAAAGAACCTGACCATGTATGCCTGGTCAGAGGAGACTGCCCGCCAGTGTAGGTTGGGCGAGCCTTACCTCGTCTATCAGGTGGACCAGACAGGTCTGTGGGCTGAAGCCATCCGCCAGCGCCAACCGATAATCATTAACGATTATGCAGCCCCCCATCCTCTTAAGAAAGGATTACCCCCTGGCCACGTTCCGGTTCAGCGCTTCCTGGATATCCCAGTCTTGGCCGGGGAGCGGATTGTGGCGGTGGCGGGGGTGGGAAACAAGA
>CAZARS010000028.1:0-645 GCA_964487625.1 uncultured Desulfobacca sp. | reverse complement strand
GCAGCTCACCCTGCTCATGGATGGGATGTGGAAGCTGATCCAACAGAAAGAGGCAGCGGAGGCCTTGGCCGCCGAAAAAGAACGACTGGCCGTGACTCTCAGCTCCATCGGGGATGCAGTAATCGCCACGGATATGGAGGGTAAGATTCAGCTCATGAACCACGTGGCCGAGGAGTTGACGGGCTGGTCCCAAGCCGAGGCCCTGGGCCAGCCAGTCCTGCAGGTGTGCCAACTCCTCGATCAGAATGGACGGCACCCTCAGGAAGGCTTCATTCCCAGCCTCTTGGCTGGCAATTCCCTCTCCGACCAGACCTTCCTCCTTCTTACCCGGAAGGGCCATGAGCGGCTGATTGCGGCGGGTGGCGCCCCCATAATCAATCAGCAACAGCAGGTGCAGGGGGCGGTGTTGGTCTTCCGGGACATTACCCTGCAACGGAGTCTGGAGGCGGAGATTCTCAAAGTGGCCAAATTAAAGTCCCTGGGCCTTTTGGCCGGCGGTATCGCCCATGATTTTAATAACATCCTCACCGCCATCTTGGGCAACCTTTCTTTGGGGCTCCTCCAGCTAGAGGAGGACCAGGGCAATGGCAACGTGCGAGAACGTCTGCGGGAAGCGGAAAAGGCCACCCTGCGGGCGCGGGATCT
>CAZARS010000027.1:26328-26711 GCA_964487625.1 uncultured Desulfobacca sp. | reverse complement strand
GAGCTGGGGAAGCTGCCACCGCCGTCCTGCCGGCGGAGGCAGAGATACCTGCCGCGTTTGCAGATGCGCCGTTAGCTGGCGCAAGTTATGGATGATCAACTCGGGTTGGGGAAAAACCCGAGGATTGAGGCGCTGCAGGATGAACGGCTCGCCCTGGCCAGTTGTGGGCGTCACCAAAAAGGTGGCGTTGACATTCCCCGAACCGTAGGGTTGGATCAGGGTCTGGCCGTGGCCCAGAAAGTAGGTCGCGGCCTGCAGTGCCGCATCTCTGACGTTATCTCCCTCCCGGGGGGCAAGCGACGCTGGCGATGGCGGGGCAACACGAACCATCCCCGGTTGGCTCACTCCTTCTTGCTGATCAGCCTCACCACGGCGGTAAGGCG
>CAZARS010000027.1:24656-26318 GCA_964487625.1 uncultured Desulfobacca sp. | reverse complement strand
TCCAGGATCCGTTTAAACCGGTCCATGATCTCAAAATAGATGCCAAAGGCTTGAGGATGACCGAAACTCTGGGTCATCGTGGTTTCATGGTCGGTGGCCGCCTGGAAGCAATGTTCCTTGATGTGTTCTGCCTCCCCCAAGAGATAGCGGCGCAGGGGCGGATTGACGGCGTGGAACAAGTCGGCCAGACCCCGCAACATGCCGAAGACATGGATAAAAAGATCATTGATATGGAAGAAGTCTTTATCGGGGATGATCACGGCATGCTTGATCTTCCGGTCAATGGGCTCGGCCATGAGCTTGAGCTCGTTGGCAATATGTTCCAAATGCCCCAGGATCTCCCGCAGTCTCTGGAGGTGAAGGTTCTCGGCCTGGCCTGGTTCAGCTTGGGCCAGCTCTACTTCCTCAAAGAATTCATCCAAGTCCAGGGTAATAGTGTCCAAGAGTTTGGGCAGAGCTTCCAACTCGTCCACATCGCTCCGGTTGAAAGCCCGGCGCAGGGTGGCTATCAACTTGCGGATGTTATCCACGGTGGGGGATAACGCCGCTAGTTTCCGCAAGAAATAGCTGCGATCATATTGATTGGTCATGATTTACATTTTCCCTTTGCTGGGGCCTTTCCGGCCAGCTGGCCCCTGGGCTTCCAGACGCACCCGACAGGTTCCTTGATCATCCAGGAGTTCCAGGATCGGCCCGGTCTGGCGGAGACGGCGGGTGGCTTCCAGGGCCTGCAGGAAGGCCCGTTCTTGTTTGTCGGCAGGCTGTGGGCAGGCCATGCGAGTGGTGGCCAGAGGTTTAAACTGGAAGCTTTCCGGAGTCTGCACAAATGACCCGGTGAAGCGGTTGCAGCCGGCGAACCCGTGGACTCGCGACCCTTCGGGGGTTAACACCAGATGCGGTTCCCGGTTCGGCAAGGTAGCCGTAACAGGTTGGCCGTCCAAGGCGCTCACCGCCAATAGGTGTTAAACAATGGGACCTCTGTTTGGGCCTGGAGTCCAGGGCAAACTACCAAGAGGCACAGGCAGGTCAAAATGGCTGCCAAAGCCAACGATCGGCAGGTGTTAACCCGTTTCATGGTTTCTCCTTGCTGGAAGAAGATTCATTCCGTGCGTCTGAACCATTAACTTGTTATCATCCGGAAAGCATCGAATTCTGTAGTTTCCAGATGAACACTAACTTGTTGCCTCTCGAAAAGTCCCAGCTTCCTTGGCCCGCCACGCGGGGAGGGGTATGGCTTGAGGGCAATAATTAATAATTACCTTAGGTTATATTTTAACTATTCTTGGCTGAGGCATGCTCTCTTGGCAACTCTGCTAATTTCAGGATGGACGTTAACTTTGAAAGTACGCGGCGCTGGTATGATCTGATTCCCAAACTGCTACCCGGGTGACTTTAACCCGTTGGTCATTTATGGCCGCGCTCAGCCGCTCAAAAAGGTAGCGGGCCAGGTTTTCTGAAGAGGGGTTTTGGTGTTGAAAGGCTGGCAGCTCATTGAGGAAGGTGTGGTCAATTTCATCCAAGATCTCTTTGGCGTGGGTCTTGATCTTGCCGAAATCCAGGACCAGTCCGGCCTCGTCTAGAGAATCGGCGCTGACAAAGATTTCCACCTTCCAGTTATGGCCATGCAATGCCTCGCATTTACCGTAGAAATTATTAAGTCGG
>CAZARS010000027.1:22084-24606 GCA_964487625.1 uncultured Desulfobacca sp. | reverse complement strand
TCCGCTTTTGGAGGATTTAAGGGTTTTCAGGCGATTCTGCACCCGAGTGATCAGCTGTTTTAGGTCATTCTGCAGGGCAGCCAGTTCTTTGTGGTGTTTGGCCTCGATTTTCTGCAGCTCTTCCAGATAAAAGGTAACGAATTCCATTTCCCGTTGGCGGAGTTGGGCCTCGATCCGCTGCTTTAACTGTTTTATCGTGGCTTCATCCATGGTCCGCCTCTCCTGCGGCTACCACCGCTTTATACGCCCAGCCGCATTGGCTGCACTCCCCGGCCTCATTGAGGATGCCGATACAGGCGCCATCGGGGCAGAGCACCCGGTTGGCCAAATCCACCGTCTCCTCCTCAGGCAGGCGTTCTCCGCAATGGCTACAATACCGGGCCTCGGGTAGATTTTCGGCCCCACAGGCCGGGCAGGTCATTGTCTCCAGCTCACCTCCACAATGTGGGCACTGCATACCTCTCCTCACACGGTGCGTTGGCTGTTGGCTTGGTGGCCAGCGGTTGGCCCCCGTGGGAAAAACCGCTGATTTCTCTTAACGGAAAATCCTTGGCTTGTCAATGCCGCGTCGGTGCTGCCAGCGGACGAGACGGAGACCAGGAGCAAGCTAACCATAAGGAATTAAATGATTATCTTATTAACCGCTAAAAAACATAAAGCGGCCAGGACCGTTGGCTGGCCACTTTTTTCAAGGTGCGATCCGGGTTCACGACGATGGGGTGGCCCACCTGTTCCAAGAGGGGGAGATCAGTGATATGATCGGCATAAGCATAGGCCTGCGCCAGGGAGAAGCCAGCCTGGGCAGCCAACTCCTGGATCAACCGGAGTTTATTCGGGCCCCGGGGGTGGATTCCCATAATCCGGCCTGAACACGCGCCGTTGATGGTCTCCAAATGGGTGGCGATGAGCCAATCTGTCTGCAGGTCGGCCTGCAGCGGCTGCATGAGACAGATCAGGGAACCGGTCAAGAGCACGGTCTGATGCCCCTGGCGTTGGTGCCACTGTAGGCGGGCCAACCCGCGGGGGCTGAGCCGGGGTTTAAGCCACTCCTGATAACAAGTCAAAGCCAGGCGTTGGACCTCGAGCCAGGGCAGCCCCTGGAGATAGGCTTTATTGAAAAAACGTTCGTCGGGGCGCCGCAGCAACTCCGCCAGGAAGAGGAGGGCCCGCCGCCAGGGCAGCCTCCCTTGGCGGATGAGATACAGAAAAAAGAGGCGCTCTGTAGGAAAGCGAATCAGGGTGCGGTCTACGTCAAAAATGGCAACAATTCCGGGCATAGGCTCAAGGGTGGCTAGTGGGCCGTGTCGTTGGCGGTGAGGTTAGGTATAGGCGGCTGTCCAGCAAGACCGGGACCCCGCGCAGTACACATAAGGCTGCCACACCATACAGCAACACCTGATTAAAAGTGTAAAGCCCTGGATACCCCTGTGGATACGGTATAGCCAAGGCATGGGTGAGGGTCAGTTGGCAGAAAACCCAGGCCTTGGCAAGCCCATACAAGGCCCGCATAAACCGTGAGGCCACGAGAAATTTGCCCCAAGGCGAGTGCATCATGCCGAAGACCGAGTGTCCTTGGCGTACTGCCACCCCCCGGAGGCCGTCCACCAAAAAAGACCGGACCAGGAAAAGGAGGGGAATCCAGAGCGGTACCAATTGAATTGATAGAAAAACCACCCACAGCATGTTCTCCACGGCCCGATCCAGGGCCACATCCAGCACCGCCCCCAGAGTGGTGACCTCTTGCCGGAGGCGGGCAACATACCCATCAAACCAGTCCATGAGAAAGATAATAATGAGCAGGAAAAGACCGATGAGTCGATAGGAAAAATGTTCGGAAAACAACAGTGCCAGATAAATCAGCAGCAGAGGCAGACGACTGAGGGTAATGATATTCGCCCAGGACATTCGACACAGCACTCAAGGGGAATTTTTGTGGTAACCTTATCAGATAATGCCTTCCAAAACAATGCTCTTCCGGCTAAAGAAGAGAAAACTCAGAGAATTAACCCCCCGGACTTGCGGAAACAGTCATCTAGTGGTAAAGTTAGAATTCTATTTGATTATAACCGTCTAGGCTTATGAGAAAAATTCTCCAACGGCTCAGCCAGATACAGACCAAGGTGGTGGTAGCCACCATCATTATCTTGACCTTTCTCTTAGGAGCCGGTTTCTTTGCCCTCTGGCGGTGGTCCAGTCAGAAGATCGAAGGTGTGATCAGCCAGCAATTCAATGAACAGCAGTTAATGCTGGCCCGGAAAATTGCGGAAAATGTGGAAACCTATGTGGATTTTCTGGAACTCTTGGCAGTCACCTACCGCCAGGAGTACCTGGTTGAAGCTGGCTATCCCGAACATATGCACCTCTTTTTAACCATGCAGCTGCAATACCTCAAAGGCTACGGCATCTTGGGCATCCTGCATTATGATGCCCAAGGTGAGGTAAGCGCGGTTTTTGCCACTGATAAGCCTTCGGAGGCCCCCGTACCGACACCCTTGCCAGCCCCTTATCTTGCTTGGACTAAG
>CAZARS010000027.1:9594-22074 GCA_964487625.1 uncultured Desulfobacca sp. | reverse complement strand
ACCGCCATAAGGTCTTGCTGCGCCAGATTTTTTCCCAGGAATTTACAAATGGTGGCAGTCGCCGCGTCATGGCGGTGCTCACCCCACTGTACCAGACCGACAGAATGGCGGCAAACCGGAGCAATGGCCAGTTTGCGGGTGTCCTGCAAATCCTGGTCGACCCATTCTTCATTGCAGGGCAGGCCACTAAGGATGTCCGGTCGGGCCAGACCGGTTATGCCTGGATCATTGATCAGGAGGGCCGCTTCCTGGCGCATTATGAGGAGTCCTTCATCGGCCAGGACCATCTGGAAGTCCGGCAACGACGCAACCCCAATATACCTTTTGAGAAGATCAAGGAAATCGTGGAGCAGCGCCTCCTCAAGGGGCAAGAAGGTTTTGATTATTATCTTTCTGGTTGGCATCGGGACCGTCTCGGCCAAATCAAAAAATTATTGGCTTACTCCCCCATCGACTTCGAGCGTCACACCCAGCGGAGCGTCATCGAGGTGGAAAACCCCTCCCGCAACATCTGGGGCGTAGGAGTGGCGGCGCCGGTGGAAGAAGTCTCTGGCTTGGTGGAGAGACTGCAGCAAGACCAAGCATTGATTATCCTGGCCTTCTTCCTCGTCCTGGTGGGCATGAGCAGTCTCTTGATTGTTGCCGCTTATAGTTGGAATCAGGTATTGAACCAGGAAGTAGCTGAAAAAACCAAGGAATTACAACGCAGCCAAGACCGTCTGCTCCGCTCTGAACGGTTTGCCGCGGTGGGCCAGGCCGCCTCTTATGTCAGTCATGAGATCAAGAACCCTTTGATGGTCATCGGCGGCTTTGCCCAGCAACTCAAGAGAAATCCCGAGATGCCACCGGCGGCAGTCACGAAGCTGGAAATCATCAGTGAGGAGGTCAAACGCCTGGAGAATTTTCTCAGCGAATTACGGGACTTCACTCGCCCAGCGGCACCGGTCAAGCAAGAAGC
This sequence comes from uncultured Desulfobacca sp., assembly GCA_964487625.1. Classification (GTDB taxonomy): domain Bacteria; phylum Desulfobacterota; class Desulfobaccia; order Desulfobaccales; family Desulfobaccaceae; genus Desulfobacca. Next base: position 21,116 of record CAZARS010000027.1, on the reverse strand, counting down.
GGATCTCAATGAATTGGTCCGTCAGGTCGTGATGATGATGCAGGATGCGGCCAAAGACCAAAACATCCAGCTGGTGATGCAATTGGCCGAGCCCCTGCCCCTCGTCCCCTTTGATGTCAATCAGATGAAGCAGGTCCTGATCAATCTCATCAAAAATGCCATGGAGGCCATGGAGGACGGCGGCACCATCACCGTGACCACGGACAGTGATGCAAACCAGGTGACGGTGGCAGTGCAAGACAACGGAAAAGGGATTGATCCGGACATCCTGCCGAATATCTTTAATCCGTTTTTTACTACGAAGAAAACGGGGACTGGTCTCGGCTTGGCAGTCATCAATAAAATTATCGAGGATCATCACGGAAGCATCACGGTGGCCAGCACCCCGTCTCAAGGGACGACGTTTACGGTGGCCCTCCCCCGCCAGCCATAAGACGCCTGACATGGTGCCCCCCTCCCAGAAGCAAAATCCTGGCCCTGCGCCCGCCGGTGAGTGGCGGCGACGGCGGCGGGAAAAAATCCTCATAGGCCTCATTATCCTCTTGGTGATCATCATCACCCTGGTGGAAGTCCGCCTGGTCCGCCAGCGGGGCGAATCCATCACCGACAGCCTCCTGGCCTTCGGGTTAGTTAACCTCAACACCATCCTCCTCCTGTTTCTCACCTTTCTGATTTTCCGCAATCTGGTAAAATTAATCCTGGAGCGGCGTCAGAAGATTTTCGGCTCTCGGTTGCGGGTCCGGCTGGTCCTCACGTTTGTTTTTTTATCGCTCCTGCCCACCCTCCTCATGTCGTTTGTGGCCTTTGAGTTTATCTCAGGGCGGACCGAGTACCAGCTGAATGCCCAGGTGGAGAAATCTCTCGCCAATGCCGTGGTCTTGGTACAGTCTTATTTTCGGGGGATTGAGCGGAAGGTGGTGGTTTGCGGTCAGCTCCTGAGCCGGTTACTGCAGGAGCAGAACTTACTCCAAGGACCTGGCCCAGAGTTGCAGAAGTTTTTGGAGGACAAACAAAAGGCCTACGCCTTGGAGAACCTGGAGATCTTCTCCCTCAGCGGTGAACGCCTGGCCAGTGCCGTGGCCGGAGCGGCTACTGACACAGGCATGCTCCAGGCCTTGCAAAAATTGCCCGAGGGGACTGTACACCGCCAGCCCCAGGACAATGGCGAGTTGTTGCGGGGTCTTTTCCCCATCCCCGGGCCAGAGTTGGCACCAGTGCCGATGGCCTATCTAGTCGTGAGTCAGCTTATCCCGGTGCCGGTGTTGCAGCAGGTGGCGGATGTCCGGTCCGGAATTACCGAATTACGCCGTCTGCAATATCTACTGCGGCCGGTGCGGGTCAGCCGTTACGTGGCTCTGGGCGCCGTGACGCTTTTGGTCCTCATGTCTGCAGTCTGGCTGGGCATGTATATGGCCCGGGAAATTACCACCCCTATCCGGCAATTGGCCGAGGGTACCCTCAAGGTCGCAGATGGCGATTATTCCATCCACATCGATGAGGAGGGTCGGGACGAGATCGGTTTCTTGGTCCAATCTTTCAACAAGATGACCCAGGATCTGCAGCTTAGCCGGCGCCAACTGGATGCAGTCAACCAGCAGTTGTCCCAGAAAAACCGGGAGCTGGAAGCCCGCCGACGGGATATGGAGATCATCTTGCGCAATGTGGCCGCAGGGGTCATCTCGGTGGATGCCCGGGACCAGATTACCACCATCAATCATTCTGCGGAAATGATTTTCGGGGTAGAGGCGGCCACGGTGTTGGGCCAGAATATCCGACAACTTTTTGCCGAGCAGGATGCTCCCAAACTCAGGGAGATCATGAATGCGGCTCGGCAGGCCGGCCGAGGGCAGGTGGAGCGGCCTCTGCACCTCCAGCGCCCCACGGGCACCTTGACCCTCCTGGTCAAACCCACGGTGCTGCGGGATGAACAGGGGCGGGATGTCGGCATGGTCCTGGTGTTTGAGGATATGACGGAATTATACCGGGCCCAACAGGCAGCAGCCTGGCGGGAAGTCGCCCGCCGCATTGCCCATGAGGTGAAAAATCCCCTCACCCCCATCCAGTTGGCGGCGCAACGTCTCTGGCGGCGCTATGGCGACCGGTTGGGCGAGGATAGTCAGATTCTCCGGGAGTGTACCCAGATGATCGTGCACCAGGTGGAAGACCTGAAGAATCTGGTAAATGAATTTTCCCGCTTCGCTCGCCTGCCCCAATTGACCCTTAGTTGGGAGGATCTCAATACGCTGGTGCGGGAGACCTTGGTCCTCTATCAGGAGAGTGAACCTCAGGTCACCTTTACCCTCAATCTGACGGAACCGTTGCCACCAGTATCCTTGGATCACGACCAGTTCAAACGCGTCCTGATAAATCTGGTGGATAACGCCTTAGCGGCCATGCACCATCGGGGTGAAATCATCCTGAGCACATCCTTGGCGGCCGATGGCCAAGAGGTTACCCTGAGTGTGGCTGATACCGGCGAGGGCATTCCGGAGCGGGACAAAGAACGGGTTTTTGAACCATACTTTTCCACTAAACGGGGCGGCACCGGCCTGGGCTTGGCCATTGCCCGGGCGGTGGTCACAGAACATCGGGGACGTATCTGGGTGGAGGATCACCAGCCCCGGGGCAGCCGCTTTATCATTGCCCTCCCCTGCGAAAGACAGGAAGACACGACGTCGGAAAAAGGGTAATAGGGGAATGATAAAAAAAGAGGCTCGGCGCACACGCCGGCAAGTTATCAGGAACCCACAACTCAGCGCCACTCAATGACACCATGGCCCGAACTATTCTTATAGTGGACGACGAGCCGGCCATCGTCCAGACCCTGGCCGGCATCCTGCAGGACGAGGGGTTTGAGGTACTGACCGCGCCGGACGGGGAGACGGCCCTCCAAGTAGTGGAGGAGGAGGGACCGGACCTGGTTTTTCTGGACATTGCTTTGCCCGGCTTAGATGGTTTGGAGGTCTTGCAACAGCTGAAGGAGCAACAGCCACTTTTGCCGGTGGTAATGATTTCCGCGTATGGCAACGTGGAGAATGCCGTCAGAGCGACCCGCTTGGGCGCCTATGATTTTATCGAAAAACCGCCGCATGCCGATAAAATCATTTTAACGGTGCGCAATGCCCTGGAATTAAGCCGTCTGACCGAGGAGAATCTGCAGCTGCGGCGGCGCACCAAGCCCTCGGAGGAAATCATCGGCCAATCACCGGTGATCCAACAGTTGCGGGAGCAGGTACGGATTGTAGCCCCCACCAATGCCTGGGTGCTCATTACCGGCGAAAATGGCACCGGCAAGGAATTGGTAGCCCGGGCCATCCATCGCTACAGTAAGCGGGCCTCGAAACCCTTCGTGGAAGTCAACTGCGCAGCCATCCCCGAGGAGCTCATTGAGAGCGAACTTTTCGGCCATGAGAAAGGGGCCTTTACCGGTGCCACCAGCAAGCGCCGGGGGAAGTTCGATCAAGCCCATGAGGGCACGCTGTTCCTGGATGAGATTGCCGATATGAGCCTCAAGACGCAGGCCAAGGTGCTGCGCATCCTCCAGGAGCAGCGGTTTGAACGGGTCGGCGGCAGTCGGCCCATCCAGGTGGATGTCCGGGTGGTGGCAGCCACCAATAAAAATTTGGAGGAGCTCATCAGCCTGGGCCAATTCCGGGAGGATCTCTATTATCGCATCAATGTCATCCCCATCCACGTGCCGCCGCTCCGGGACCGGCCGGAGGATATTCCGCTGCTGATTGAACATTTCCTTAAAGAGTTTGCCCGGGAGAATGACAACCCGCCCAAGATCATGACTCCTGAGGCCGTGGCGGTGTTGCGGCGCCGCCCTTGGCCCGGCAACGTCCGGGAATTGAAAAACGTCGTGCAGCGTCTGGCCATTCTGACGCCGGGCCGGGTCATTGACTTGAGCCACCTGCCGGAGGCTGGCCAGCCGGTCCAGTCCACCGAGGCAGAGGACCAAGCTTTGTTCCAGATTGCCAACTTGAAAGAGGCCCGCAGCCGCTTCGAGCGGGAATTCCTGCGACGCAAGTTGGCAGAATTCCATGGGAATGTCAGCCTGACGGCTGAAGCCATCGGTTTGGAGCGCTCACATCTCTATAAAAAGATGCGCACCTATGGCCTGGAGGCGAGCCGAGAAAATGGGGAAAATGGCGGGGCGCGGTCGGATGGGTGAGCCACCGGTGGAAATCGCTCTGGTGGGGGTGGTGCATGGTGATCCCGAGGGGTATACTAAGGCCATGGCCCTGCTGGAGCAGTGGCAGCCCAGGGCCGTCAGCGTGGAGATCAGTGCCTATTCCTGGCAATATCGCCGCCGCTGGACCCGGCGCTGGCAGGCGCAGTTCCAGGCGGTAGTGGCCGATTGGCCGCCAGAGCAGCGGCACCATCTGGCCCTCCAACGGGTGCAGGCCCAGATCGCCATGCCCTTCGAAGTACGGGCTACCGTCACGTATACCCAGCGCCATGGCCTGGGCTGGCAGCCCATTGACAGCAGTTCTCTGGCCCGGGAACATCTGCCGCTCTACAGCCGGGAATTATTAACGCCAGGCAATCTCCGGCAGCTGCTGACCACCGCCGATGGCGATTTTCCGGCGCTGATCCGTCAGGAGTATGCCCGCGCCGCCTCTTATTTGTGGGATCGGCGGCCAGGGCCGCAGCAGCCCATAATCCCAGTGGATCCCCGCAACACCTTGCGGGAAAAGGTGATGGCCCATCGGTTACGCCGTCTGGCCCGGCGTTGGACCAGGATCCTGCACCTGGGAGGCTGGGAGCATCTGATTTATACGGGGCAGAATCTGACCCTAGCGGATTTTTTGGCCCCCTACCGGCCGCAACGGCTCCTCTTAGCCGAGGGCGGTGTGGGTAGAATCCGATAAGGCGCAGAAGGAATTAACATGAGCGAAATCCTGGTCGTGGATGATGATGCCAATACTCGGGCAGCGGTGGCGGCTGGCCTGAGAAAGACCGGCCACCAGGTCCACCTGGCCGCCACAGGCACTCAGGCCTTGGATCTGGTCCGCCAACATCCAGTGGAACTGGCCATAATTGACCTGAAACTCCCCGACATGGAAGGGACCGATCTCTTCGAAGCCATGCGCATCATCAGCCCTTTCACCATTGCCATCATGATCTCCGCCCGGGCTACGGTGGATGAAGCAGTATCCGCACTCAAATTGGGCATCTATGACTTTATCACTAAGGATTTCCGTCTTCAGGACTTGCGCAAGGTTGTCAACAAGGCCTTGGAGACTCAGCAACTGATGCAGGAAAACCAACGGCTGCGCCAGGCGTTGCAGGAGCATCTGGCGGGCGGCCGCATCCTAGGCCGCAGCCCGGTCTTTTTAAAGGTCCTGCATCAGGTAATGCAGATTGCGCCGTTGCGGAGCACGGTCCTGATTACTGGGGAAAGCGGCGTCGGCAAGGAGCTCATCGCCGAGGCCATTCATCAGGGTAGCCCTCGGCGAGACAAGCCCATGGTGAAAGTAAATTGTGGCGCCCTGCCCGAAGGCTTGATTGAATCAGAACTTTTCGGCCATGAAAAAGGGGCCTTCACTGGAGCCCACCAGCAACGCAAGGGACGCTTTGAACTGGCTGATACCGGTACTATTTTCTTAGATGAAGTTTCCGAGATGCCCCTGAGTACGCAAGTCAAGCTGCTGCGGGTGCTCCAGGAAGGGGAGTTTGAACGGGTGGGCGGCACCAAGACCCTCAAAGTGGATGTGCGAGTGGTCGCGGCCACCAACCAGAATCTGGAGGAGATGGTGGCGGCGGGCACCTTCCGGAAGGATCTGTTCTATCGCCTCAATGTTATCCATTTGGAATTGCCACCGCTGCGGGCCCGGCGGGAGGATATTCCTCTGTTGGCCCAACATTTCTTAGACCGTTTCTGCTTGAAAAATAACCGGCCGCCCATGGGGTTTACCCCAGAAGCTATGCAGGCTATGAAACAATACCTCTGGCCTGGGAATATCCGGGAGCTGGAGAATCTGGTGGAGCGAGCCGCGGCTTTATGCAACAGTGCGGCCATCGGGCTGGCCGACCTGCCCGAAGAACTGCAGCCGCAACCGGCCAGCGAAGAGAATATCGTGATTAAGGTGGGGGCCTCCCTGGAGGAGATCGAACGCCTGGCCATCCGTCAGACCTTAAAAAAGACCGGCGGCGACAAAGAACTCACGGCCCGCATTCTGGGCATCGGGTTAGCCACCCTCTATCGCCGCCTTAAAGACATGGAGGCCCAGGAAACCATGGCAACCTTGCCCCCGGCCAAGGAGGAATAAGGGATGAGGCGCGGCACCTTTCTGGACCTGGAACCGATTAATCCGCGGGAAGCCGATATCATCATCGTGCCGATCCCCTATGAAGCCACCACCACCTATGGTGGGGGTACCCGTTTCGGTCCTGAGGCTATTCTCACGGCCAGTCAGCAGGTGGAACTCTGGGATGAAGAATATAATGACAATCCCAGTCAACAACTCAAGATAGCCACAGCCAACGAAATCAGTCCCGATGCCGGTGGTCCGGCTGCCATGGTGGAAAAAATTAAAAAGCGGGTCCGTCCCTGGGTCAGTGAAGGAAAGTTTCTCGTGACCCTGGGGGGTGAGCATACCATCACCGTAGCCTTGGTGGAATCGTATGTAACCAAATATCCTGATCTGACCATCGTGGCCTTTGATGCCCATGCTGATTTGCGGGATAAATATGAAAATTCTCCACATTCCCATGCCTGTGTGCTCCGCCGGGTCTGGGAATTGGGGCGCCCCCTGAGCATTCTGGGAGTGCGCAGCTATTCGGCCGAAGAGTATGATTTCATGCGGGTGGCCCCCCGCCTGACCCTCTTAAAGGCCCGCAATCTCCAGGACCCCGACTACCAGAGGCTGGCCCTGGAACACCTGGGCCGGATCCGCGGGCCGGTGTATATTACCCTGGATGTGGATGCCCTGGATCCCGCCATCATGCCAGGGACCGGCACCCCTGAACCCGGCGGACTGACATACTATCAGGTGCTGCAATTCTTGCAGGCCATTGTCGCCCGGGGGCCGGTGGTTGGTTTTGATCTCGTGGAATTGGCCCCCTTGCCCGGCCATCGGATCAGCGAATTCACGGCAGCGCGACTGGTCTATAAATTTTTGGGGTATCTCTCGCGGGCCAAGGGGGAGGAAAATGCAACAGTGGAAAAAACCATTCGGGAGCGGTAGCGGCAACTGGCTTGACGGGCCATTAGCAGGCATGCAAGGGGAGGCCCACAACCCGGGGCACGACTACTAAGGCTCAACTAATCCCAAACTTTTTACTCATAACCATTTTCTGCGGAAGGAGACCGGCGTGCGCCGCAACCCTGATGAATTTCACGACGGGGCCCAAGATGGCCTCTTGCCCTTGGAACCCCTAGATATTAATCGGGTCGCCGATTTCGATGATATGCTTACCGCCTACAGCCGCACAGCCTTCGGCGGTCGGGCCCTGGGAGAAGCTGCCGAGGTGTTAACGGCCATGGTGCAGGACCCTGACTGCACCTGTGTGGGGACGTTCTCCGGAGCCATGACGGTGGCCAAAATGGGGCTGCTCATCTGCGAAATGATCGACCGGGGGTGGCTGCAGATCATCATCAGCACCGGCGCCCTCATGGCGCATGGCCTCATCGAGGCGGTGGGGCAGGTTCATTATAAATATGAACCGAACCGGTCTGATGAAGAGCTCTACCGGATGGGCTACAACCGGGTCTATGACACCCTGGAGATGGAACGTAACCTGGACTACGCCGAGGCCATCTTTAAAGAGGTCTTGGCTAATTTGGATCCCCAACAGACCTATTCCTCGGCCATCCTGTGTCGAGAGTTGGGCCGTTATCTGGCGGAGCAGACCGACCAGCCGGGAATTCTGCGCAACGCCTACCTTAAAGGTGTCCCGGTTTTTGTGCCGGCCTTCACCGATTCGGAGCTGGGCCTCGATCTGGCCAATTGGATGATGGAGCACTCCCTGCAAAACGGTCTGACCTTGCCAGAAGCCTTTACGAACCTTACCTTAAACTTCAACCCCTTTCTGGATTTAGGGCTCTATGCTCAACAGGTGTTTGCGGCCAAAAAATTGGGGATCTTCACCATCGGCGGCGGCGTCCCCCGCAATTGGGCTCAACAGGTGGGGCCGTTCTTTGATATCCTACAGAATCGCTTGGGTATTAACCTGCCTTTTGTGCGATTCCAGTATGGCGTCCGGATCTGCCCCGAGCCGGTACATTGGGGAGGCCTCAGTGGCTGCACATACCGGGAAGGCATTTCGTGGGGGAAGTTCATCCCGGAAAGCGAGGGTGGCCGGTTTGCCGAGGTCTATGCCGACGCCACCATCGCCTGGCCTATCTTGGTCAAAGGGGTAGCCCAACGGTTGGCCAAACAGGAGAGACGGAGCGGCATCTGAGCCACCGCCGGGGTCCAGCCATGCTTCAATGGGAAGAAAAATAATTCACTGCCCATCTGGAAACTGAGAGATTGATCCCGCCGCGCGGCGGCGCGACCAAAACCTTTTTGTGGAGCCGGTTGGCGCCGCCCTTCTTACACCTGCCTGAAAGCGTGAGACTTACCTGGCTGAAACCTATCCATAACATTTATCTATTCTCACAAAGGAGACAACCATGAGATGTAACCGACGACAAGGCCGCTTTCTCTGGCCTGGTTTTGGGATGCTGCTCGTTCTCTTGTTCATAAGCTTAGCTACCCCGGGCTGGGCCGTGGACAAGGGGCAACCAGGCCCTGATTTCTCCCTACCGGATCTGGCCGGCAACCCCATGACCCTGAGTCAGTTGAAAGGCAAGGTGGTGATCATCAATTTCTTTACAGTCTGGTGCCAACCCTGCCGCCACGAAATGCCCGATCTGAACGCCATCTATAATGAAAATCGAGAGAAGGGCTTAATCGTGTTGGGGATCTGCCTCAATGCCGATCCCAAGCAGCTGCAGGTTCTGGTAAAACAGCTTAAGCTGGATTACCCCGTGCTGCTGGGTACCGATAAAGTCAGCAAGGATTACGGCGATATCGTGGCAGTGCCGACGACCTTTATTCTCAACAAAGAGGGCAAGATTGCCGAGAAGATCACCGGTCCCCGAAAAAAAGAAGAATTCCTGACGATGATTAAGCCACTGCTGGGGCCCTAGGGAGTTGAGCTGAGAGCCGGGGCGAGCCCCGCCCCGGCGCTGCGATGGTTAACCCTGGCAACCGCCGGCTCAAGATAGACTGAGGCGTAAGGCCTGGCCCACTGGCAGGCAGTTTTGCCCTAGATAAGCAAGGTGAGTTAAAACTTGGCTGGGGGTTTTTTGCGGCGACGCTCGGTTTTGATGGTCTTTTTGCTGAGGAGATGCTTGACCATGGTGAGGATTTCCCATTCATCATACGGGGCTAGGACACAGCCATATACTCCCAATTGCATGACTTCTTGAATGAGATTGCGATGCTCGCGATCATAGAGGAAAATTATTCCCCCCTCTTTCAGCGCCGCCTTGATGTTCATAATAATGGCAGGTCCGTATTGGGTCTCAGCCTCCCAATCAATAAAGATGACCGGGGAGGGATGTTCCCGCAATTCCGCCGCCAACTCGCCAGGGTTGGTAATAATAATAGGAAGATAATTATTTCTTTCCAAAATTCCAATAACATGTTGACGAATGCTGTCATTGAGCACCAAGAGATTGATCGGGGTTGGTTTGGCAGGCATTGTCATAATGTTGTTGCAATAGTGATCAGCAAAATTGCCGGCGAGTTGTCGGCCCCCGCTTTCGGCTAGAAGAGCCACCTCACAACTGGCAAGGCTAATAATCCTGGCCAGGAGCACCCTCCAGATTGCACCTCTGATTGGGCCGGACATGAAAAAAAACCTAAAGAATAGATGAGCAAACAATATGCCAACAGCGTGTTGAGGCAGTCTGGCAAGCAAGTTGGCAGACAGCCTAGATTGGCTATTTTTCTGCAAATCCTGAGTATATTAAAGATATACAGTAGTTATCTCAGAGCAAAAGCATGTCTGAAAATCGACTCCCATTGCTCAGATTGTGCAATATTATTTGGGAATAAAGATAGAAAAGGGAATTGTCTAATTATAGACCCCTTTATCCTTTTTTCACACAACGTCTGCACAGATGGAGGCAGACCAAAAACGGTTTTCAGGGGAGGTCAAGCCAGCCGACAGGAATGGTCCAAGGAGTAGTGCCTAGCCGGAAGCCTTTTTACCAATGGCTGTGCCTTGCTCTCGGAGCATGCCACCGGTTTAGGCCAATCTCTTATGGAAGCGCAACACCGATAAGATCAGCAGGCTGAGGCCCAGGATGGTCATGGCAAGGAATTCGGGCCAAAGCACTTCCAAGCCAACGCCTTTCAGGAAAATATCCTGCACCACAATGATAAAATAAGTCAAGGGATTGACATAGGTGACGAGTTGGGCCAGCCAGGGCATGTTATGGATAGGAAAGACCAAGCCGGAGAGGAGGATGGCCGGCATGAAAACAAAGACGCTCACCATCATGGCCTGCTGCTGCGTGGCGCTGATGGTGGAGATCAGGAGGCCACCGCCCACCGTGCAGAAAAGGAAGAGCAGCGTGCCCAGGAGGAGCACCAAGGGGTTGCCGCGAAACGGCACTTCAAACCATAAGATGGCAATCAGGGTTACCAAGAGCACATCCAGGAGAGAAATTACTACAAAGGGAATGGTCTTGCCCAGGAGGAGTTCCACCGGCCGAAGCGGCGAGACCAGGAGTTGCTCCATGGTGCCGATCTCCCGTTCCCGGACCACGGCCAGGGCCGTGAGTTGCAGACTTACCAACATCACCACCATGGCCACCACCCCCGGCACAAACGAAGTGGCGCTGATGCGGTTGGGATTATACCAGGTGCGTTCCTCAAGATAGAGGGGCCCACTACCCCGTCCCCCCAAACCCAACCGATTTAGGCGGGTAGCCAGAATTTCCACGGCATAGTCAAAAATAATGGTGTTGGCGTAGCGGCTGGTAATGAGGGCGGCGTTGGAGTCGGTGCCGTCCAGACTCAACTGCACCGGGGCGTTCTGGCCGCTGGCCAGCTTCTTGCTGAAATCATAGGGAATATGCAGGGCCACGGTAATCTGCCGGCGGTCAATGAGCTCTTCCAGTTCCCGCTGGCTGTGGATGAAATACTTCAAGTGGAAATAGTCATTCTGGCTGAAACGACGGCTGAATTCCCGACTCTGGACGGTCTGGGCCTCATCCCAGATGGCCAGGGGAATCCGTCGATAATCAAAATTGATGGCATAGCCGTAGGTCAGCAACTGCACGATGGGGGGCAGCAGGATGAAGATCCGCAAACGGGGGTCCCGCACCGCCTGGATAAATTCTTTCCGAATAATGGCCCGCAAGCGTTGCCACATATTGTTACCTGATTTTTTTGACGAACTTCCGGCCGGCCGCCGTTAGGAAAAAAAGGGCAAAGACCGCCAGGATCAGGGCATCAAACCAAAGATAGGGCCAGCCGAGCCCCTTGAGGTAGATGCTACGGCTAATATTCACCAGA
>CAZARS010000027.1:9356-9567 GCA_964487625.1 uncultured Desulfobacca sp. | reverse complement strand
AGCCATTGTAACAGCGACGGCATCTGCTGGATGGGAAAGATCGCCCCGGATAGGAGAAAAGAAGGTAAAAAGGTGGTCAGAATGGCCATCTGGTAGGCCTCTAATTGACTGTGGGCGCTCACCGAAATCAGGAGGCCCTGCCCCAAGACCACTACCAGGAAAAGGGCAGCCAGGGCTAAAAACAGCGGCAGACTGCCCCGGAAAGGTACCT
>CAZARS010000027.1:7738-9346 GCA_964487625.1 uncultured Desulfobacca sp. | reverse complement strand
GAGGAACTGCCCCATGGCCAAGGCAATGAACATGTCCACCATGCCGATGCCGAAATAAGGCAGGAGCTTCCCCAAGATCAGCTCACTCTTCTTCAAGGGCGTCCCCATCAGTCCTTCCATACTCCCCCGTTCCTTTTCCCGAATGAGGCAGAGAGCCGTCAAGAGAGCCCCCACCATGGTCATGATGATGGCAATGAGACCGGGCACGATAAAATTGCGGCTTTCCATGTCTTCATTAAACCAGAGACGAGGCTCACTGGTAATGGCCGCCACCGCGTGGCTCAGGCCGTGTTCTTGAAGGCGTTCCACCAGCAGATTCCGGTTAAAAGCCGCAGTGATTCCCTGGGCGTAGGTGATGATCAAGTTGGCCGTGTTGGCATTGGTGCCGTCCACCAACAGTTGCAGACGCACCGGATCCCCGGCCTTGAGATGCTGGGCAAAGTCATAGGGAATAATAATGGCGGCCATGATGCGACGCCGGGCCAGGAGATCGTTAATTTCCCCATAAGAACTGGCATAGTGTTGGACATGGAAATAGCGACTGGCCTGAAACCGCTGCACCAAGGCGATGCTGCTGCGGCTGCCATCCTGATTATACACGGCCAGGGGAATATCCTTTAAATCAAAGGTCAGGGCATAGCCATTGATCAACAAAAGGACCACCGGAATGAGGATAACCTGAATGAGGCTGGCCGGATCCCGGCGGATGTGGATCAGCTCTTTCCGACAGATGGCCCAAGTGCGGATGAGGTCCATGGGGAATTACAAGTTATGGGTTGGGGTAATACGCCGTTAAGACATACATTTTCTCTGCCCTTGGCCAACCGCGGTTTCCTCACCGCTTGCTTTCGCCCGTTCGATGAGAAAGATAAAGGCATCCTCCAGAGAAGGCTTCACCTGCTGGATCTCCCGGATGGCAATGCCGTGGCTCTGGAATAGGTCCTGGATCTCTCGTTGGGCGGTCTCCGGTGTCCGGGTGTGGAAATGGAGACCATCGCCGAAAACGGCAACCTTGGTAAATTGGGGATGGCGACGCAGCAGTTCGAGACTGTCACCCAGACGGTCCGGATACACGGCCAAGATCTGGTCCGGGAGGGATTTTTTCAGGTCTTGTGGCGCGCCCTCGGCCACGACCTGCCCCTGATAGATCAAGACCAACCGGTCACAATATTCGGCTTCCTCGAGATAATGGGTAGTCACCAACACCGTCACCCCTTGGGCTGCCAAGTCATAAATCATATCCCAGAAGTTCCGCCGGGAGATGGGGTCAACCCCACTGGTGGGTTCGTCCAAGAAGAGCAGGGGCGGCTGGTGCAAGAGGGCTGAGGCCAAGGCGAGGCGCTGGCGCAGTCCTACCCCCAACGTAGAGGTAGGCTGGTGCCGTCGCTCCCAGAGGTTGACCTGCTGCAACACGGCTTGCGCCCGGGCTGTCAACCGGTCTGGGGTGAGGCCATAAATCCCCCCGAAAAAAGTCAGGTTTTCCAAAGGGGTCAGATCTTCGTAGAGAGAAAAACGTTGGGACATGTAGCCGATATGTTGTTTGATTTCCTCGGTCTGCCGCACGATATCATAGCCCGCCACCCAGCCTTGGCCTGCGGTAGGCCGGAT
>CAZARS010000027.1:0-7728 GCA_964487625.1 uncultured Desulfobacca sp. | reverse complement strand
GCAGAGCATCCGGATGGTCGTGGACTTGCCGGCCCCGTTGGGCCCCAGGAAACCGAAAATCTCACCCCGGCGTACGGTGAAGCTGATCCCATCCACGGCCCGGAAGGAGCCGAAATCCTTGGTCAGATTCTGCACGACGATGGCGGGGAGGTCCATTAGCAGCTTCCAGCGATGCCGTGAGGACGGGGTGGTTGATCTGCGCCGAGCTTTTCATGGCGCCGGATGACCTGCACAAAGACATCTTCTAAGGAGGGGCCGGCCAGCCGGAGGGCCAGGCCGGAGAGGCCAGCCGCGGCCAGGGTTTGGCCAAGGGGGCCCAAGGCAGCCTCACCGGAGGAAACCGTGAGCATCAGGCGGTCCCCCATAAGCAGAGTTTGATGCACCAGGGGATGCTCTTGGAGAATCTGCCGGGCCTGGAGGAGGTTGCCATTGCGGACCTCCACCAGCTCTCCCTGAAAGGTATCTTTAATGCGCCGAGGCGTGTCGGTGAGCAGCAGGCGGCCCCGATGCATCAGACCGACGCGATGGACCCGCTCCGCCTCGTCCATATACGAAGTCGTAAGGAAAATGGTGATGCCGGTGGCCAACAAGCGATAGAGCACCTGCCAGAATTCCCGGCGGGAGACCGGATCGACTCCGAAGGTGGGCTCGTCCAGGAAAATAATCCGGGGATGGTGGATCAGAGTGCAGATAAGCCCCAATTTCTGTCGCATCCCGCCGGACAGGTTGGCGGCTAGGCGGTCCTGAAAACGTTCCAGGTTGGCGAATCGGAGGAGTTCTGGCACCCGTTGCCCCCGCACGGCCCGGGGCACGCGGTAAATATCTGCATAAAAATGGAGATTTTCCAAGACCGTCAGATCGTCATAAAGCCCGAACCGCTGCGGCATATAACCGATCTGTTCCTTGATCTGTTCCGCCTCCTTGACTGTATCAAAATCCAAGATGGTGGCCTGCCCGTGGTCCGGGTCCATGATGCCGCAGAGAATACGGATCGCCGTGGTTTTGCCGGCACCGTCCGGCCCCACCAGGGCAAAGGATTCGCCAGCGGAGACAGTCAGGGAAAAATCCTCCAGGGCCGTAAGCGCGCCGAACCGTTTCCCCAGCCCCTCAGCGCGAATGACGATGGTCGCTGGCATCGGCGTTGAATTTGATGGTAACCTCGGCCGGCATACCCGGCTTAAAAATATGGCCGGGGTTGTCCAGCCGGATTTTGCTGCGATACACCAAGGCCACCCGCTCCTTATAGGTCTCCACGGTTTTAGGAGTAAACTCCGCTTTGGCATTGATAAAAGAGACGTACCCAGGGAATTGTCGGTCTGGATACGCATCAATGCGCACTTCCGCGGCCTGCCCCAGCCGAACCCGGCCCAGATCTGTCTGGGGGATGTAGACCTCCACGTAGACATTATCCAAGTCGGCCAGGGTGAGGATAGTCGCCCCCACTGCGGCCATTTCCCCGGGTTCCGCAGGCCGGGTAAGAACTACTCCGGAGCTCGGGGCCCGCAAGGTGGCGTATTCCAGGCGGGTCTGGGCCAAGGCCAGGTTGGCCTGGGCTTGCTGCAGTTCCGCCCGCGCCTGCTCGATGTCCTCCCGACGGGGGCCTTCTTGCACTAGCTTGCTCTGCTCCTGGGCGCGGCGCAGCGCTTCCTTTGCCATGAGATAGGCAGCCCGGGCATTATCCCGGCGGGAGACGGGGACCGCCTGTCGGGCCAGCAGACCTTCCATACGTTGGTATTCCAGCTTCTTGTTCTCCAGATCAGCTTGCGCCTGTAGGACCGCAGCCTTGGCCTCGGCAATCTCCTGGGGCCGGGAGCCGGCCAACAGCCGAGCCAACACTGCTTGGGCAACCTTGACCCTGGCTTTGGCCGCGGCGAGCTCATTCTCTAAATCCTGGGCCTCCAAGGTAGCTACTACGTCCCCGGCCTGGACCTCCTCGCCTTCCTGAAAATTGATGGTCTTGATGATACCCGGCACCTTAAAGGCCAGATCAGTCTCGGTGGCCTCAATATGTCCCAACAACTGCAGCTCCCCACGATGGTTTGCTTGCTGCCACCACAACCACCACGCCACTCCGGCCCCGCTGGCCAAGAGGATGATCATTAGGATGCCGATGAACTTTTTGGTCATATATTAAAAGGAAATCACTCTCCCGTTTCAGGTGGTCAAGGCAAATCAGTCAGGCAGATTGCTTAAAGCCGGGCGATAGCCCAAGAATCTCCCCGTCTCCGCCCCTGACCGTGAGGCGAGGCTGGCTGGCTTCCCTGCAGGTCGACGGCACGGCAGACGACTCCCTGGGCAAACGCTGCCACTCGTTGCGGGCAAGGTCGGCGCCCAGGCACGGGATTCTCGGAATTGCCGTGTTGGGAAGAATTTTAAAGAATTATACCTACCTTATAGGTGCTAGGAATTTTTGTCAAGATGAGTTCAAAAAAAACTTGACAATATCATATATAGTATGTTAAATAGTCATATATACTATATATTGTTGCCATCCCGTTTTTTCGCCAAAACCCTTAATAAATCGGAGGAGGCCATGGAGGCAGACACAATGGTCATGCCAGGGGCTGAGCCCATCCCCCTGACTCCCAATGCCATAACGGTATTAGAAAAGAGGTATTTAAAAAAAGATGACCGGGGTGAGGTCTGTGAGACCCCGGCGGACATGTTCTTGCGGGTAGCCCGCACCATCGCCGAGGTGGAGCGGCGCTACGACCCCGAGGCCGATATTGCGGCCCTCACCCAGAAATTCTATCATCTCATGGCTTCGTTGGCCTTCATGCCCAACTCTCCCACCCTCATGAATGCCGGTCGGGAGTTGGGCCAACTCTCCGCCTGCTTTGTTTTACCGGTGGAGGATGATATCAGTAGCATCTTTGATGCCATTAAACATACGGCCCTGATCCACAAGAGCGGGGGCGGCACGGGGTTTTCCTTTTCCCGGATCCGTCCAGAAAATGATCGGGTCCTGTCCACCAAGGGCGTGGCCTCGGGTCCCATCTCCTTCATGACCATTTTTGATGTAGCCACCGAAACCATCAAACAAGGCGGCACCCGGCGGGGGGCCAATATGGCCATTCTGCGGGTGGATCACCCTAATATTGAAAAATTCATCAGCTGCAAGAATCAAACGGACAAGTTGACTAATTTTAACATTTCAGTGGCCGTCACCGACGCCTTCATGGCTGCCGTGAAGGAAGGCAAGGAATTTGCCTTGATCAACCCCCGCACCCAACAGCCGGTGCGTCAGGTTAATGCCGCGGATTTATTTGATCTCATAGTCAAGAGCGCCTGGGCCACCGGCGAACCGGGTCTCATCTTCATTGATGCCATCAATCGGGCCAACCCCATCCCCCATGTGGGCGCCATTGAGTCCACCAATCCCTGTGGTGAGCAACCCCTGCTGCCTTACGAGTCCTGTAATCTGGGCTCCATTAATCTGGCAATGGTGGTGAAAAATAAGGCCATTGATTACCAGAAACTGCGCGACCTTGTCTGGACCGCTGTCCATTTCCTCGACAATGTCATTGATGCCAACCGCTTCCCCCTGCCCCAGATTGAAGAAGCGACGCTGAAAAACCGCAAGATCGGTCTGGGGGTTATGGGGTTTGCCGATATGCTCCTGTATCTGGGCATCCCTTACAATTCCCCTGAAGCGGAACAGACGGCGGAAGAGGTCATGGGTTTCATCCAGCGGGAGTCCAAAGCGGCCTCCGCCGCCCTGGCAGAGAAGCGGGGCAATTTCCCTAACTTTCCCGGCAGTATCTACGATACCGGGGACGGGCGCAGCTTCATGCGCAACGCCACCACCACCACCATTGCCCCCACGGGGACCATCAGCATTATTGCCGGCTGTTCCAGCGGCATCGAACCACTCTTTGGCATCTCTTTTGTGCGCCGCGTCCTGGACGGCACGGAGTTGGTGGAGGTCCATCCCTATTTTGAAATGGTGGCCAAACAGCGAGGGTTTTACAGCAGTGAGCTCATGCGGCGCATTGCCCAAGCCGGGTCAATCCGCGACCTGAAGGAGATCCCCAAAGATGTCCGCCGCCTCTTTGTCACGGCCCATGATATCACCCCCCAGTGGCATGTCCGCATCCAGGCCGCTTTCCAGAAGCACACCGACAACGCCGTCTCCAAGACAGTAAATTTCCCGGCTTCGGCCACAGTCCAGGATGTCCGCCAGGTCTTCCTCATGGCCTATGACATGGGCCTCAAGGGTATCACCATTTACCGGGATCGCAGCCGGGATCAGCAGGTCCTGAGCTTTGGCCCGGCCAAGCCCAAAGTTACCCATACCATCGCCCCCCGCCCCCGTCCCACTCGGACCTTGGGGGTCACTGAGTTGATCCACACCGGCTGCGGCAAGCTCTATGTCACGGTCAATAAGGATGATATCGGCTTTTGCGAGGTCTTTGCCCAGATGGGGAAGACCGGCGGCTGCGCCTCCTCCCAGATTGAATCCACCGGCCGCCTCATTTCCTTGGCTCTGCGGGCTGGCGTCGAGTTGGACGCTATTATTAAGCAAATCAGCGGCATCCGCTGCCCCAACCCCCATTGGAGCAACGGCGGCCAGGTCCTGTCTTGTCCGGACGCCATCTCCAAGGTCCTGGCTTCCGTGGCCCAGGTCAACGTGGCCCAGGAACGGGAAGAAGGCGTGGCCATGGGCTCCTGCCCTGACTGTGGCGGTGCGGTGGAGCATGAGGGGGGCTGCGTGGTCTGCCGGGCCTGCGGCTTTTCCCGGTGCAATTAATCCCTCTGGCCCTTCCTTCTCCCCTGCGGGCAAGCTCCTCCGCAGGGGAGCCCTACCCTTCCCTGCCGCTCGCCTCCTTCTCGGAGGATTAGGCACATAATCAGATCGTCGGAGCCGCCCGGCAGGCTTTAAGCAACTATGACAGCCATAGGTACTTTAACTGGTGTCAAGCCCCGCATGCAGCCGGGAGAATAAGGGGGGGGTAGCAAAATTATTGCCGCTGGTTTTGGAGATGATGGTTAGAGGTCCTGCGGCCCTGTTAGTTTCGATAATTACTTTTCTTACCCTATACAAAATACCTATTTTCAAAATTAAAATTGCCGCTTTTCCCAACGAACTATACCTATTAAATTCTTGACAGACAGAGCGAAAATATTTTATAAACTTAATCCATATTATGCCGATGAGAGAGTAGAGTATAAGTGTCCGGCAGATTGCTTGCAGAGCTTGAAAAAGGACACCAAAAGCCAAAAAAAGCCTTCCATTAGTGGCTTCTTTTCTCTTCTCATCCTGAGGGCAGCGAAGGATCTGAGATTCTGCGGTCGCTACGCTCCCTCAGAATGACAACATGAGACGGAAAGAAGAGATACCAAGGTGCCATCAGCCTTATGCAAAAACGTTGCCGGACAGTGGTGAGATTAGAGTTCTTTATGCAGGTGTAGGCCGTATGAATGTCAGGATCATCCGTCCCCAGGAGCCGGTGCAATATAGCCTCGAGCCCCGCCGGATTCGCATTGAATTCAAGGATGGCAGCCATCTGGTAGGTTATATTAATATTCATGCCCAATATAACGGCCAGGAATATGCCGGCGACGAGAGGCTTGCCCAAGGGCCGGAAGCTGAAGCCCAGGGTAAGTTTAATCGGACGAGCGATTTCCTGAAGAGTTGCAATCAACGGGAAGGAGTCATCACGGTTTTTAAAGCCAATTATTTGGGTTTCTCTGATAAGACCTGTTTTGTCTTTCTCCACAGTGTCAAATTGATCATGGAAGAGGAAGAGACACTTCTCTTTAAAGAAACCCCGAAGCCGCCTGAGGAACCAAGAAATGCCGAACCCAGCGGTTTTTCCCTGCGGGATATCTTGAAAAAGCCCAAATAACCCCTCTTGGTTGGCCCCTTACCTCCTCTGCAGTGTGGTTGCGGCGCGGCCTTCTCCTGCTTGCCGAGTGTGGGGGTGCGCCCGCTGTTCTTTTGCCGATCCCAACAGACCTTGATAGCAAATTGCCAGTAAAATGATGCTATTGTCTCTCCCTGGCCCTGCTCATCCCTGTTAATGAACAGTAGTTGTGTAAATCGAGTTCTTAAAGTTGGTCATGACATTCTTGGACCGCAATTTTTTTCAGGGTTAAGCCATGTCTGCCTACCGTGGGATGTCAGTCTCGTCAGAATGGCGCCACGCCGCCCCGGCTCTGATTGATGCGCTCGGCCTGGCGATAGGCGCAGAAGGCGGCGACAAAATGGACTATGGGCGTGGTGAGATAGCCGATGAAGACAAACATGAGCAGCCAGCTCAGGCCGGCCAGGGCAAACCAGAGGAGGGCGCTCAGGAATCGGCCATTATAAACCTGCCCCACACCGGGAAAAAACAAACTCAAGACCGCCGCTAAGCCGGGGCTCTTCATGGATTGGCCTCCTAATTTGCTTCAGGAAATTATAACCTGCCGTTATCTTCGCCAGAGCAGCGGCAAGTGCTCACCCTCCCGTAATCAGGTGAGGTTGTGAAAAATGAGGCGGACGCCCTCTCAGACATGATATATTATAAGAGAGGTCAAATGAAAGAGAGAAAACGATTCAGAGGTCTTTTCCTATAAAACCGTTTTTGCAGGCAATGCATTGCTGTGCCCCCCAGCCCGGGGAGCGGGTCGGGTTTACCACCACCATCCCGGTGGAGATCCTATTGGCGGCCGGACTGGTACCAGTAGACCTCAATAACATCTTCATAACGGCGCCAGATGCCGCGGCTCAGGTCAGCCGAGCCGAAGAAGAGGGCTGGCCGCGGACGGTCTGCGCCTGGATCAAGGGCATTTACACGACGCTCCAGGCCTCGCCGGATATTCGCACCATCGTGGTGGTGACCCAAGGGGACTGTTCCAACACCCACGCCCTCATGGAGCTACTGCAGGATGAGGGGCGCCGGCTTATCCCCTTCCAATTCCCCTATCCCCGGCACCGGGGCCTCCTTCAGGTCCAGATCCAGGCCCTCATGAAGGCCTGTGGGACCGAGGCAGGGGCAGTGACCGCAGTCTGGCAACAGTTGCAACCCTTGCGGGCCGCTTTAGCAGAGCTGGATCGCCTGACTTGGCAGACCGGGCAGGTATCGGGCCGGGAGGGTTTTGCCTTTCTCATTGCCAGCTCCGATTTTCGAGGCGATCCCACACGCTTTGAGGCAGAATTACACGACTTTTTGGCCGCAGCCCGGCAGCGGCCGCCTCAATTTGGGGGCGTGCGCCTGGGGCTCATCGGCATTCCGCCCATTTTCACAGATTTGTTGGATTATCTGGAGGAGCTGCCCACTCAGGTGGTATTTCAGGAAATTCCCCGCCAGTTCAGTATGCCCTATCAGTGTCAGGATCTGACTGAGCAGTATCTGCGGTATACCTATCCGTACGATATCTTCGCCCGTTTGCAAGATATACAGGAGGCGATTAAACAACGCCGTCTGGACGGGCTTATCCATTACACCCAGAGTTTCTGTTTCCGGCAGATTCAGGACCGGCTCTTGCGGCAACATCTCAACCTGCCCATCCTGACCATCGAAGGGGATCGGCCGGCCCCCCTGGATCATCGCACCCGTCTGCGGCTGGAGGCCTTTGTTGATGTCCTGCGCCGTTAACGCCGCGGCCTCCCCCCTTCTGCTGGGGCTGGATTTCGGCAGCCGCTTCGTGAAATTGGCTCTGACCCGGGATGGCCGGCGCTACCGGTTTCAGAAGATCGACTCTCTGATCTTTTATCGGGACTATCTGCAGAAAACGGCCGCA
>CAZARS010000026.1:23613-26776 GCA_964487625.1 uncultured Desulfobacca sp. | reverse complement strand
TGCAGACCCTCTAAGCCGCTTTAGTCATCCCCCCGCTCCTTTAGCCCCTTTCCGGGGCCGGGCCCAGATCCAGCACTTGCAGCTCCGGCTGGGGGCGCCCTTGATAGAAGCTGATGCGGGGACTCAGGGCCAGGTCGAAGCTGCCCCGCAAGGGGTGCAGTCTGGCTTGGTCAAAGGCAATGGCGGTGGAGACCTGGCCGTTTTGTGCGAATCTGATCTTCAAATGCTCATTGGCCACGATCCAGGAGTCCAAGAGTTGGCTCTGCAGGCAGGCCAACACTGGCGAGGGGTTGCCTGGACCGAACGGCCGTAAGCGGTTCAGGTGGTGGAAGAACTCTTCGTCCAACTGATTTAAATTTACCTCTGCGTCCAAGATCAGCTCCGGGTCCAGAAGGCCCTGACCCAGGGCCTGGGCCACCTGGGCCAGCAAGGCTTCCCGGAAGCGGTCCACCTGGTTGGCCGCGATGGTAAACCCCGCCGCAGCTGCGTGGCCGCCGAACTGCAGCAGGTATTCCTGGCAGGCAGACAGACCCATATACAGGTCAAAGGGGTCAATGGAGCGGGCCGAGCCTCGCCCTACCTCGCCGTCCAGGGAGATGAGGGCCACCGGGCGATGGTACCGTTCCACCAGTTTGGCCGCCACGATGCCGATGATGCCGGGATGCCAGCCAGCGGCGGCCAGCACCAGGGCTGGTTGGTGTTGCCAACCGTGGCGCTGAATCTGTTCCTCCGCCGCTGCCAAGATGGCGGCCTGTTCGGCCTGCCGATCCCGGTTTAGCCGGTCCAGGCTCAGGGCCAACTGCCGGGCTTGCTGCCAATCATCAGTGAGCAATAATTCCAAGGCAGCGCCGGTCTGGCCGAGCCGTCCGGCGGCATTGAGTCGGGGGGCCAGACGAAAGACCACGTCCCGCAGGGACAGCGGGCCAGTGGTTAACCCCGCCACTTCTTTGAGGGCCTGGAGCCCCGGCCGCCGACTCTCCGCCAGGACCCGCAGCCCCTGGCTTACCAGGATCCGATTCACCCCGGTGAGGGGAGAAACGTCCGCGGCCGTGCCCAAAGCCACCAGATCAAGATACTCCTTCAGGTTGGGCTCCGGTCGCCGGTTAAACCAACCCATTTCGCGCAGACGGGTACGCAAAGCCAATACCAGGTTCAAGGCTACCCCTACGCCGGCCAGGTCTTTGTAAGCATAGGAACAGTCAGACCGTTTTGGATTGATTACCGCCAGCGCCGGGGGAAGCGTGGCCGGCGGCTCATGATGGTCGGTGACGATGACTTCAAGTCCCAACTCCCGGGCTTGGGCCACCTCCTGGGTATTGCTGATGCCACAATCCACCGTCACCAGCAGGCGGCCTTTGGCAGCCAAACCCGCCAAGACCGGGCCGTGCAGACCGTAGCCCAGGGTCAGGCGGTTAGGGATGTAGCTGAGGACCGAGGCGCCTACGGCCTCCAGAAAAAGGCGCATTACCGCGGTGGCGGTCAGGCCATCCACATCATAATCGCCATAGATAATTATGGGCTCCCGGGCCACAACGGCCCGAGCCAGACGATCCACCGCGGCCGGCAGGTCCGCCAGACTAGCGGGGGACTGGAGGCGGCCCAAAGTCGGTTCCAGAAAGCTGTCGATCTCCTGGGCATCCACCAGACCGCGATTCACCAAAATCTGGGCCACCAAGGCTGGTATCTGATGCCGTTGGCTCAGTTGCTGGATCAACTCCAGTGGCGGGGGCTGTAGCCGCCAGCGGTGGCTCCGTCGCTTGACCATCGTCTCGTCAGCCACCCCTTAGGCCACCGACTCCCCGGGTTTGAGGGCAATGACCCGCACCTGGGGTTGGTCTTTGAGGTGTTCCTGTAATTCTTGCGGCGTGCCAGTCAGGACTGGAAAAGTGCCATAGTGAATGGGGATGACAAATTGGGGCTGCAGCAGCCGACAGGCCAAGGCCGCTTCGGCTGGATTCATGACGTAGTGGCTGCCGATGGGCAGGATGGCCACCTGGGGATGATACAGCTCCCGGATTAACTCCATGTCCTTGAATACTGCGGTATCCCCCGCATGATAGGCCACAAAACCGTTGGGGAAGGTCACCACGAAACCAGCTGGGTCGCCGGTGGGAATGAGTTGTCCGCCTTCTTCGGCGGTGGAGGAGTGCACTGCCTGGGTCATGGTCACCGTGACGCCCCCCGCCGTCGTGCTGCCGCCCTTGTTCATGCCGATGACGTTGGCCACCCCTTTGGCTGCCAGGTATTGGGAAAGTTCATGGATGGCGGCCACCGGCGCGCCGGTCGCCTTGGCAATCTCCACCGTCTCCCCCACATGATCACCATGGCCATGGGTCACCAGGATGAGGGTGATGTCCCCCAGAGCTGCGATGGGGGTCTGAAGGAGGGGATTGCTGAGCCATGGGTCAATGAGGACACTGGCACCGGCCCCCGCCATTTTAATGGCCGCATGGCCGTAATAGGTGATGGTCACGCCTTTGCCGATGATCGGTGCGCTCATGTTGCTTCTCCTTCTCTCATGCTTCCACCATGTGCATCAATTTATCCAGATTGGCCTTGGACCCCAGGGCAATGAGGGTATCGCCCTGAAGGATGACGGTATCCGGCTGTGGATTAAACAACATGGTTCCGTCCAACCGTTTGATGGCTACAATGATGAGGTCCAGCTTCTGGCGGATGCCTGAATCTTTCAAGGGTACCCCAATGAGCTGAGCTTTGCCACTCACCGGAATCTCCTCCAGGCTAAGATCAATACCCTCCCCCAGAGCCATATCCATAAAGTCCACCACAGTGGGGCGGAGAATAGTCTGGGCCATGCGGTGGCCGCCCAGCTCGTAGGGCGAAATCACTTCGTTGGCTCCGGCCCGGAGCAGTTTCTGTTCCGAACCCTGTTCCCCCGCCCGGGCCACAATATTCAGAGTGGGATTTAAGCTCCTGGCCGTTAAAACAATATAAACATTATCCGCATCTGAGGAGCAGACCGCCACCAGCCCCTTGGCCCGCTCGAGGCCGGCCGCCAGCAAGATATCCTCTTGGGTGGCATTGCCAAAGATATGCAGATAGCCGGAGCGCTCCAAGACCGGCAAGCGTTCAGGGTCGTTATCCACCACCACAATGGGAATGCCGTTGTGATGCAACTCCCGGGCAATGACCTCGCCGATGC
>CAZARS010000026.1:23378-23602 GCA_964487625.1 uncultured Desulfobacca sp. | reverse complement strand
ACAAATAATGTAATGATCTTTAACGGTCCGAATGGCTCGTTGCAAGAGGCGCCTGCCAAAAACATCCCGAAGTTGCCCCTCCACCACCATCTGGGTGATGGCCGAGACCACATAAAACATAAGGCCAATCCCTGAAAAGATCAACAGAATTGTGAAGACCCGACCGGCGAAGCCCAAAGGTCTGACTTCCCCAAAACCCACCGTCGTCAGGGAAATCACCGTCA
>CAZARS010000026.1:0-23363 GCA_964487625.1 uncultured Desulfobacca sp. | reverse complement strand
AGAGGCCCTCAAAAAAACTCCAGCCCTCCAGGACAACATAGCCCACGCTGCCCACGATCAGGATCAGGATCAACCACAAGATAACCCAAAAAATCCGCTGAAAAGACGCCATCATCCCCAGATCCAAGCTCGGCGCGCCATAGCCACCCAAGGTGGCCTGCAGGGCAAGCTGCCCAGCCTGCCGAGTAGCCTATTGTAATGCAGATGGCCCGGCTGAAGCAAGCCTTGCCTGGCCCCGTCGAGCGCGCCAGCCACCATAATTCGGTTGTTTCCCCACCCAAACCTGTGGTAAGACAATGCCATGGCAATCTTCAGGTGGCGGCACCTTGCCCTCTTAGCAATAAGTTGTCTGAGCGTCTGGGGGTGTGCAACAACGCCGCTCTTGCCGGCGGCCATGCCGGAGTGGCAACCCGGCCGGTATGTGCAATACTCCCATCGTAGCCCAGACTTTGATCCGACCGGACTGCGGTATGCCGTAGAGCCGCTGCCGGTGGACTTTAGCCAAGGGCTGAGTCAGGCTCAGGCCAGCGCCATAGTGCAGGAAGAGCTCTTGCAGGCGCTCCAGGCCAATGGTCTGAAGATAGCGGAGGCGCAGCCCGAGGCCGTCCTGAGCGGTCAGGTCCGCCGTTTCCAAGTGGCGTCGCCGGCCTGGCGTTTTTTCTCCGGGCGGGGCTGGGCCCGGATTGAGGCCCTTGTGGCAATCCGGCAGGGCCAAGACATTGTTTTTGCCTGTCAAGACCAGGTAACCGTTAACCCTGCTGTTAACCCCCGCCATCGGCCACCCTTGGAGCGGGAACTGCTGGCCCGTCAGGCCGCCCGCCGTCTGGCGGCGAATATCTTGAATGAATTGCTGCTCTTCCCGCCCCTCGCCGCCAGGGCCCCGCTCCCCCCCCCTTGAACCATAACGCACGGAGGACCGAGATGTCACCCTACAGCCGCATCACCCGAACCACCCGGGAAACCGATATTATGCTGGAATTGGAAATCTCCGGACAGGGACAGACTGATCTGGACACCGGTATCCCTTTCCTGGATCACATGCTTCAACTCTTCGCGGTCCACGGCTTTTTTGACCTCACCGTCAAGGCCAAGGGAGATCTGGAGATTGACGACCATCACACCGTGGAGGACATCGGCATCTGCCTGGGCCAGGCCCTGCGTCAGGCCTTGCAAGAGCGGCCCAACATCCGCCGCTACGGCTCGGCCCGGGTGCCCATGGATGAGGCCTTGGCTCAAGTCACCGTGGATATCAGCAACCGGCCCTTTTTGGTATACCAGGTCAGCTTTGCCGCCAGCGGTGGCCGCTTTGACCCGCAACTGGTCAAAGAATTCTGGCGGGCCGTGGCCCAGCACGGCGGGTTAACCCTCCATATTGATGTCCCCTACGGCGACAATACGCACCACATCATCGAGGCCATGTTCAAGGCCGCCGGCCGGGCCCTGGATGAGGCTACCAGCATGGAACCTCGCCGCCAAGGAGTGCCCTCCAGTAAAGGCATGCTCTAACACATGCTCGTGCCCCTATACTTTTAAGACGGTCGCCCGTCAAAAATTTGACGCGGGAGGGGCGATTTCCCCTTACCCGCCCGACTTCCGTCGCAGAGGGGAGCCTGCCCCCTACTCTCACCCGGCCCAAACCCTAACCTGTCGCCGCATCTGCAAACCGTCCCGTGATCTTGCTCCGCTGCCCAGGAGGAGGTCGCCTGCCTCTCTTTGGCTGTCGCTTTTGTCAGAAATTTGACATAAGGTGGGGAATCCTTGACGGCTCCTTACAAGTCTAGACTGAAACAATCAAACTATTTGTATATTTTTATAGGAATATTCAAGAGATAATGGATTGTCTATTTTGGCATTTTATTTGCATTAAAAAAGAATAACCCAACCGTTTCTTCACGCTTCTGTCAAGGAGGACCTATGAAGCCGAGAGACGTCGCCATTCCCTCCCCCCCTGCTACCAGCCCCCGGCTGCCGTCAGCCCTAGCCGCCCCCCGGGTCATCGCCATTACCAGTGGTTGCCAAGGAGTCGGCCAATCGGTGGTGGTAGTTCTGTTGGGTCTGGCTCTCAGCCGTTTGGGCAAAAAAGTCCTGCTTCTGGACGGCGCTCTGGGACGGGCAGCCCTCCCCAGACTCCTGGGGCTGACGCCGGTCTTTGGCATCACCGATGTCTTGGCTGGCCGCCAGACCTTGGCCGATATCATTATCAAGTCTCCCCAGGGGCTGGATGTGCTCCCTTTAGCCCCCAATCAAGGGGGCCAGGGCGAGTTGGGCCCTGAGGATAAGTTATTCCTGCTCCAAGAGTTGGAGCTCTGCACCGGCGACTATGATTTCTTGCTGGTGGATACCGGTGCCGGCCTCGCCAGCCATGTCCTCTATTTTAACATGGGAGCCCAGGAACGCATCGTGGTGGCCACCGAAGAGCCGGCCTCCATAGTTAATGCCTATAGTCTGATAAAAGTCTTGGCCACCCGCCATGCTGAAAAACGCTTCCAGGTCCTCTTTACCCGGGTATCCTCCCCTGAGATCGCCCGGCATTGCTTTGAACAGTTGGTCAAAGTGGCCGAACGGTTTTTACATGGTTCCGTTGCCCTTGGCTATTTGGGGACCGTGCCTTTTGATGCTGCGGTAGTTGAGGCCATTCTTCAACAGCGGCCCCTTGTCACCTTGGCAGCCCTGTCCCCGGCTGGCTGCGCCTGCTCTCGTCTCGCCCAGCATCTATTAGCCCAGGAAATACAGCCCGCCATGGATGGGAATCTGAAATTTTTCTGGCAGAGCTTGCATAAAAAAGCGGCCAGCGCTTGTTACCAGGGAGGTTACCATGCAGGCTAACTATGCTGAACAGACAGAAGTCAGCCCAGTGTCGGATTGGCCCGAGGAGATCGATGCCGCGGCTTTGGAACGCCTCGTGCTGCAATACGCCCCCCTCATCAAGTATATTGCTTCCCGAATGGCGTTGCGGCTACCCCCCCATATTTCTTTGGATGATCTCATCAGCTCCGGCATGTTGGGCCTCCTGGATGCCATTAAAAAATTCGATCCCCAGAAAAATATCAGTTTTAAGACTTATGCCGAGTTTCGCATCAAGGGTGCTATCCTGGATGAGCTGCGCTCGCTGGATTGGATCCCCCGATCCATCCGCAAGAAAACCAGCCAGTTGGAAAAAGTCTTCATCGACCTCCAGAGAGAATTGGGCCGACCGGCCGAACCCGAGGAAATTGCCGAAAGCCTGGGCATGAACATCGACGAATATTACCAGCTCCTGGATGAAACCAAGGGTATCTCCCTCCTCGATTTGGAGACCGTCCGCAAAACCTTACCCAATCTCTCCGATGAAGAATTTTACGAAATCCTGGCAGATGAATCCTCCCGGGATCCCTTTATCAGTGTCCATTTCGCCGAACTGCGCCAGGTCCTCATGAAGGCCTTGGAATGTCTCCCCGACAAGGCCAAGTTATTAATATCATTATATTATTATGAAGAGTTGACTATGAAGGAGATCGGGGAAATCATGGGCTATACCGAATCCCGCATCTCCCAGATGCATACCCAGGCCATCCTTCATCTCTGTGCCAAACTATCGGAGTATCTCAGCAATTAGTGTTAACAGTCTTGCCGCTCCACTCTGGGCAGCGTGTGAAAAGAGGTAAATGCAGGATTTACAGCCCCATAGGTGCAGCTTAATCTGAGATTACCCGGCTGCTGCCCGTCGCTCTGATTATGTGGATTATTTTGCCTGGTTGGCTTATGAGGGAGGGTGACACAAGCCTGGTGGCTGGGAGTGGTCAATCCGAGCCACGACTGTCCGGGAGTGGTCTTTGGGGAGTCAAGGGCTAAGGTCAGGCCAAAGTGCAAACAAGGAGATATCTTGCCGCTCCTGCCCTTTTGTTGCAAACCGTAGGCAACTGGCTCTAAGGAATATATCTCCCGTTGAAAGCAGCGGGGTAATAAAGTTCTGGCCCGGCCAATACCCCGGGCCAGTGTTGCCTCCAGTGGCCTCCGTTTTCCTAAGGTTTAGGCTGGTCTGGTCGAGGAGGGGGAAGTATACCCCGAGTCTGGAGATACTGTTGGGCCTGGTGTAACAAGGGGTGGGTATTGGGAAAGGTCAGGAGCTGCTGGGCCTGGTCCAATGGCGCCCAGCGGCAGAGGCGGTTTTCCAACGGTTGGCTATCCCGGCAATAGTGCATGAGATAGACAATAGTGTGCACCCGGGCCCCGGCGTGCGTAAACGTAAGTTCCCCCAAGGGCGTGAGAATCTCTGCTTCAACGCCCGTTTCCTCCCTCAGCTCTCGCCTTGCCGTGTCTTCTGGCATCTCGCCGTCCTCAATGTGGCCTTTGGGAATCACCCAATGCGTCGGATTTTTCTTGGCTTGAATCACTAAATACTGGATTTCGCCAGCCACGACCCGGAAGACGAGGCCGCCGGCATGGGTATATTGAGGCATCAGCTTTCTCCGCACTTGTGTGTGGGGCCAGGGTGGGCGGCCGCCTAAGGGTGGTGGTTGAGCAAGTTGGGGCAGACCTCTTGTTTTACCAGCCCTGTCGTAATATGATCATAGGTACGGCTCATTGTTGCCTTGCCGGCTCACCCCTGCTGGGGCGGCAGAGGCTTTTATCTGGCCGCTCTCCCAACCCACGGAAATCCTATGCTTTCTCCCTGGTTCGTGGCCCTGGTGGCCCTCGGTTACATGCTGATTCTCTTTGCCCTCGCTTTTTATGGAGATCGGCGCCGGGCCCAGGGCCGCAGTCTCATCGACAATCCCTATATCTATACCCTTTCCCTGGCAGTTTACTGTACCTCTTGGACCTTTTATGGCAGCGTCGGTAAGGCAGTTACCAGTGGTCTGGGGTTTTTGGCCACCTATCTGGGGCCGACGTTGGGGGCCATATCCTGGTGGTTTATTGTGCGCCAGCTTCTGCGTCTCTGCAAGGAAAATAATATCACCACCCTGCCGGATTTTCTAGCACTGCGCTATGGCAAAAGCGGCAAGTTAGGGGCTCTGGCGACGATGGGGATGCTTCTGGCGGTGGTCCCTTATATCGGCCTGCAATTGAAGGCCGTGGCCGATACCTTTACCGTATTAGTAAGTCAGGGTGATTTTGGGGCAGGAGGATTACCGCCGCATCATACGGCTCTGTATGCCGCCTTACTCTTGGCGGTGTTTGGGATCTTGTTCGGGGCGAGGCACTTGGATCCTACAGAGCGGCACGAGGGTATGGTGGTGGCGGTGGCCTTTGAGTCCATGGTTAAGCTCGTGGCCTTTTTGGCGGTCGGGTTTACGGTCTGTTGGATCCTCTTCCCGGGGCTAGGGGCGCTGTTCGAGGCTGCTTGCTCTCGTCCTGAGTTGTGCAAGGTCATTACCTTCAGTGGCGAGGGAGAGAATAATTTCCAGACGTTTTTCGTCAAAACCGTCCTGGCCATGGGGGCCGTCATGCTGCTGCCGCGCCAGTTCCACATGGCGGTGGTGGAAAATGTGCGGGAGCGTTATCTTCTGACGGCCATGTGGCTTTTCCCTCTCTATTTGCTCCTGATCAATCTTTTTGTCCTGCCCATCGCCTTGAGCGGCATACTGTTAGGTCTGCCGCTCCAGCAGGCGGATACCTTTGTGCTGCGCCTGCCGTTGCAGCACGGCTACCCATGGCTGGCCTTGGCGGCCTTTTTGGGGGGCCTGTCGGCGGCCACGGCCATGGTCATCGTGGCCGGGGTGACGACCAGCACCATGTTGCTGAACGGGCTGATTATGCCGATCCTGTTGCGCCTCAAGGTAGCTGCGATTATTTCCTCCCATCTGCTGCAGGTCAAGAGAGTGGGCATCGTCGGGGTCATCCTCCTGGGTTACTTGAGCTATCGACTCGTGGGGACGCGGCTCATGTTGGTGGATATGGGCCACCTGGCCTTCTTGGGGGTCATGCAATTGGCCCCTCTGGTGCTGGGGGCCCTGTACTGGCGGGAGGCTAATCATCAAGGCGCCTTGGCGGGCCTGAGCAGCGGTTTGCTCTTGTGGTTTTACACGGCCGTGGTGCCACCTATGGTGGAGGGGGGGTGGCTGCCTCAGACATGGCTGACCTCTGGGCCTTGGGGGCTGACCTGGCTGAAGCCGACGGCCCTCTTTGGCCTGAGTGGCCTTGATCCCCTGTCTCATGCCTTCTTCTGGTCATTGGGGGTGAATGTCTTAGCCTTTACCTGTGTGTCTCTGTTGACCAAACCGACGGCCTTGGAGGAAGAGCTGGCCGTCAAGTTCACCGGCCAGGAAGGGGCTGATATCCTAACGGGTCGGGAGAGGCGGTTCACTTATTTGCCCTCCTTGGAACAGTTGACCAAC
This sequence comes from uncultured Desulfobacca sp., assembly GCA_964487625.1. Lineage (GTDB taxonomy): Bacteria > Desulfobacterota > Desulfobaccia > Desulfobaccales > Desulfobaccaceae > Desulfobacca. The sequence goes on along the minus strand of CAZARS010000026.1, from coordinate 17,046 downwards.
TTCATGGGGAAATTTATCGGAACAGAGAGAGCCCAAGAAGCGCGGCAGCAATTTCTCCTGGAGGTGCAGATTCCGGAAGAGGATTGGGGCGACCGGGAAAAACGACAATTGGCCGAGTTCGTGGAGCGGACGATCGCCGGGTCCATCGGTCCAGCAGCCGCCCGGGTAATCATGGACGGCTATCTGTCGTCGGTGGGCTCCCGCCTGGAGGAGGTCTTTGACCTCTTCGGGCGGGTCACCAGTTCCCTGGAAGAGAGTCAGGAGCAGTTAAAACGGCGGGTGGCAGAGCTTTCGGTCCTTTATGAGGCGGCGCGGAAATTGACCTCATCGCTCTACATGCCGGAGCTGATGGAAGGGGTTTTGGATCTCCTGGTGGATCGCCTGGGCGTGGAGCGGTGTGCCATCCGGCTGTTGGATGATGATGGCTATTTGCGGATCAAGAGCTACCGGAATCTGCCCCCTGCTGTCCTGGAGGTGGCCATCAAGCCGGATATGCGGCCTCTCTTAGGGCAGTGCCTCCTGACCCCACAAGTAGTTTCGGTGGCCGATAGTTCCATTGTCTGGGATCGGTTGCAGGGTCTGCATGAGGCCGAGACCATGGCGTCCTTTGTGTTGGCGCCCATTGCCACCGAAACCATGTCTCTGGGCGTGTTGAGTGCCGCGGCCAGCCAGAAGGGTTATTTTGCCAAGGAGCACGTGGAGTTTTTCCAATCACTGGCCGGGCAGTTAGGGCTGGCGGTGCGCAGCGCCCAGTTGGTGGCCCACCATATCCGCAATCCCCTGGTGGCCATCGGCGGTTTTGCCCACCGGCTTTACAAAAAGCTCCCTGATGGCTCGGTTACCAAACAATATGCGGAAATCATCATTAAAGAGGCCGAGCGGCTGGAGCAGATGGTGCGGGACATCGTGGAGACCACGGTGATCGCCATCCCCCGGGAAGAGGAGCAGGATCCCAACCAGGTGGTGCGGGGGGCTCTGGCCATCCTCAAAGAGACCTTCAGTGAAAGTGAATCTTGCCTCTGATTTGCCGCCCCTGATCATGGATGTGGGCAATTTGAAGAGGGCCCTCTTACAGGTCATGGCCAACGCCCTGGAGGCGATGTCAGAGGGTGGCACCCTGGAGATTACGACCTTTCATCAGAACGGGGTGGTCAACATCCGGATCGTGGATAATGGCAAAGGCATTCCGGCCGCCATTCTGCCGCATATTTTTGATACATTTTTTTCCACGAAGCCGGCTGGCCCTGGGCTGGGCTTGCCCATTGTGCACCGCATCGTAAGCCAGCATCGGGGGCAGATCAGCATTGATAGTCAGGAAGGGGTGGGGACGACGGTGACCATCAAGATACCGGCCAGCAGGAGCGGGGGATAAGGGAGCTGGGCGCCTAAGCGCGGCGGCGCTCCGGGGCGATCGCCCACGGTGGAGCCGACCAATCAGCCAGGTTTGTTGAATCTGGGCAGGAATACGCATGAATCCCATTTTTTTGTTGATATTTTCAATTATTCTACAGGCAAGCGCGGCGGTGGCGGCCCTCCGGCTCTTGCGACTGACAGGTTTGGTCTGGGCCTGGTTTTTGATTGCCGGGGCCTTGCTGCTGATGATTGTGCGGCGGCTCTTGACCTTCTATGACGTCTTTTTTTTCGGCACCACCCCCCTTGATGCTTCCACGGAGTTGGTGGGATTAATTGTTTCTCTGTTCCTAGCCTTAGGGGTGGCAGGTATCCGTCCGATTTTCCTGGCGGTCCAGACGGCTCAGGAGTCTCTCCGCCTCAACGAGGCCAGGCTTGAGGCTGTCTGGCAACTGGGGCAGATGACCACGACCTCGCTGTCCGAAATAGCGCAATACACCTTAGAGGCCGGCGTTAACCTCACCAAAAGTGAGGTGGGCTTTGTGGGCCTGGTGGAAGCAAATGAAAGTATCCTGGAAATCCTCTCCTGGTCAAAACACGTCATGGCCCGCTGTGCTGTGCATGACCGGCCTCTGGTCTATCCCCTGGCAGAGGCTGGCCTGTGGGGCGAGGCAGTGCGGCGGCGGCAGGCCTTGCTGATCAATGATTACGGGCAGGTGATTGTCGGCAAGAAAGGCCTCCCGGCGGGTCATATTGATTTACGGCGGCTCCTGGTGGTGCCGGTTGTGGATGATCACCAGGTGGTAGCCTTGGCAGCAGTGGCCAATAAGGGGGAGCCGTACGATGAACGGGACCAACGCCAATTAACCTTGCTCCTCCAGGGTATGTGGCAACATCTGCGGCGGCAACGTTCCCAGCAGGCCATGGCCCATGAAATTGAGCGGATGCATCAATTCCAGGCCAAGCTGATCCAGACCTCCAACGATGGCATTATTGCCAGTGACCGGGAGGGCAACGTTATCATCTTCAATGAAGGTGCCGAGAAAATCTTAGGGTATAGCCGGGAAGAAGTGGTGGGTAAGTTAAAGGTCCAGGACCTTTATCCAGGAAATCAGGCCCAGCAAGTCTTAAAGATGTTATCGGCCACGGCGCTGGGTGGACGAGGGCGCCTGATTAACTATGAAACCCGAGTGCGCAGCAAAAGCGGCGAATTGATACCGGTGGAGTTGTCCGCCACCTTCCTGGATGAAGATCACCATATCGTTGCGGTGGTGGGTTTTTTCCGGGATCTGCGGGAGCGCCTCATCCTGCAGGAGAAGGCCCTGCAAAATGAACGACTGGCGGTCTTGGGGAGGATGGCAGCCCATATCAGCCATGAAATCAAAAACCCCCTCATGGTCATCGGCGGCTTTGCCCGGCAGGTCAGGGACAACCTGGACGGGCCGGTGGAAAAAAACCGAGAAAAACTCACGATTATCATTGATGAAATCAAGCGCTTAGAAGGGTTTTTGGTGGAAGTGGGCCGCTTTGCCAAGTTCTCCAATCCTCTCCTCAGAGACGGCGACCTCAACGTCCTGGTGCAGGAGACCTGTGCCTTGCTGGAGCCGATTCTGCAGGAACGCCACCTGCAACTCAGGCTTGCCTTAGCGCCCGATCTCCCTCTGGTGGCTTTCGATCCGGAGCATATCCGCCAGGTCTTGCTCAACCTCCTGAAAAACGGTATTGAAGCCATGGCCGACGGCGGGGAACTGGAGGTGAGCAGCGCAGTGGACGACATGATGGTCAAAATCACCATTTCTGATACCGGGTCGGGGATTCCACCAGAAATTATGGCAAAAATTTTCCAGCCGTTTTTTTCCACCAAGCCCCAGGGGTCGGGTTTGGGGCTGGCCATCTGCCAACAGATCATGGTGGCGCATGGGGGCGAAATTCATCTGCAAAGTCAGCCGGGACAGGGGACCAAGGCGATCTTGCTTTTTCCTGTGAAATCTTCATAAACAGTAGTGGTCAATGCTGAGGAAGTGGGCCACAAGGGCTTCGGCCAGTTCCTGAGAACAATAAAGCTTGGCATGGATCTCACCATGAACACATCGGCACAACCCATCGTGATTATCGGCGCCGGGGTAGCAGGTCTTAGTTGCGCCAGAGTTCTCCAGCAACGGCAAATACCCTGGATCATCTTGGAGTCCTCGGATGGCATCGGTGGCCGGGTGCGAACCGACCGGCTGGATGGCTTCCTTTTGGATAGGGGCTTTCAGGTCTTGCAAACCGCCTATCCAGAGGCCCGGCGCCAACTGGATTATCAGAGGTTAAAATTACACCCTTTCAGTCCCGGGGCTTTGGTTTTCTGGCGGGGGAAGCTGCACCGGGTGGCGGATCCTTGGCGGCAGCCTCAATATCTGCTGGCTGCGGCGCTGGCGCCCATCGGCACCTTGGCAGATAAACTGAAGGTGTTGAGGCTGCGCTGGCGACTCTGCCGGGTGCCGTTGGCAAAACTCTGGGAGGAGCCGGAGACTTCGACTCTGGCCTACTTAAAGGCCCAGGGTTTCTCCGATAATATTATCGAGCGCTTTTTTCGGCCATTTTACAGTGGGGTTTTCTTTGAAAAAGACCTGGCCTCCAGCAGCCGGGTGTTTGCCTTCGTCTTCCGCATGCTGGCTGAGGGCGAGGCAGCTCTGCCCGAGGCCGGGATCGGGGCCATTGCCGAGCAATTAGCGGAAACCCTCCCCGCTGAAGCGATCCGGCGGCACAGCCGGGTAGTGGCCTTGGAGCCTGGACAGGTGCGCTTGGCCGCTGGGGCGGTGCAACCGGCCCGAGCCGTGGTCATTGCCACCAATGGGGGGCAGGCGGCTGCCTTGTTGGGCGAGACCGCCCCCGTGGCCACCACGGCCACCACCAATATGTACTTTGCCGCCCCGCAACCGCCGGTGCGGGAACCGATTTTGGTGTTGGATGGGGAAAACCGTGGGCCGGTGACGAATCTTCTGGTTCCCAGTCAAGTGGCTGCATCTTATGCTCCGCCGGGTCAAACCCTGATTTCCGCGACCATTGTCGGCTTGCCGGAGATGACGGATGCCGCGTTGGAGGAGGCGGTCCGGCGCCAGGTAACGGCGTGGTTCGGCCCCCAGGTCTCCACCTGGCGCCATCTGCGCACCTATCGACTTGCCGAGGCCTTGCCCAGCCAATTACCGCCCACGCCCGATCCTTGGCAGGCCGACGTCAGGTTACGCCCTGGGGTTTTTGTCTGTGGGGAGTATAGGAGCCCTGCTGGCCTGCAATGGGCCATGGTTTCCGGCCGCCTGGCCGGGGAGGCGGTGGCGGCGGCATGGGCCCAGGGGCAGATATGATGACCAGCCAAAGGATAACTACAGGATATGGTAGAGCAGGCAAGCGGCAATAACGAGATGTCCGGCGCGGACCACCCGCTGACTGCCAAGCGGGCTATTGCGGCCTCCCTCCGGGAATTGCTGTTATTCAATGAGATTGCCACCCTCAGCAGCCGGAATTTGGAAATCGGGGAGATGTTGGAGCAGTTGCTCCGGCAAATACTCCGGTTTCTGCGGGTTAATGCCGGGATGTTGTTGTTATGGGATCCCAAGAGCGGACGCCTCTCCCATGCCGCCTCGCAGGGGTTTCCCAAGGATTATCTGATGCGGATCGATGCCAGCCATTTGGGGGAAGTGGCCGGTCCCTATCTCATGGCTGCCAATAGGTCTTTGATCATTCATGATGCGGCCACTGATCACCGGTTGGCCACGTCGACGTTTTCCGAGCTGATTCGGGAGACTTCCCCCTTTAACGCCTTAGTAAGTATCCCTTTGCGGCATCGCCGGCAATTAATCGGTTTTTTAAACCTGGCACACACGAGCTCTGAGCCTTTCTCTCTGGAACTGCAGAATTTCTTTGATATTCTGGGCAATCAGGTGGGCATGGCCATCCTCAATGCCAGGCTGAATCAGGAACTTCGTTTATCGGAACGGCGTTACCGCCGGATTTTTGAAGGCTCCAACGATCTCATCATGGTGGTGGATCCCGAGGGCCGGCTCCAGGATATCAATCCGGCTGGGGTGGCGCTCCTGGGTTTTGAGAGCAAGACCCAAGCCCTGATGCAGCTCCGCCTGCAGGATTGTTTTTACTCACCCCGGGATTGGCAGCGCTGCCGCCAACACTTGGAGCAGCAGGGCAATATTGCGGATTGGGAGGTCACTTTCCAGAAACGGGACCGGGGAACGGTGCAGGTGCTGTTGAGTGTGATTTCCCGACGCAGCCGGGCCGGCCGTCTTGTGGGTCTGGATGTCATCGCCAAGAATATTACTGAGCGGACGCGCAGCGAACAGGCTATTCTACAAGAGAAAAAGACCACCGAGGGCATCCTTGAGGGCCTGCCGGTGCCGGTGTTTGTCATTGATCGGCAGCATCGCATCACCCATTGGAACAAGGCTTGTGAAGAGCTCACGGGCTATCCTCGCCAACAGATGGTGGGCAGCATGAGGACCTGGCTGCCGTTCTATACCGAAGAGCGGCCGACCATGGCGGACTTGGTGGCTGATCAGAATATCCGGGCCCTGGAGTTTTTTTATCAGGGCCAGAAACTGCGGCCCTCCCCTCACCTGCCCGGGGCTTTTGAGGCGACCCTCCGGTTGCCGCAAGAACGGGGGGAGACCAGACATCTGTTTGTGGTGGCCTCCCCTATTTTCAGCGAGCAGGGGCAGATCATGGGGGCGGTGCAGGCCATGGTGGATATCAGCGAGCGGGAACGGTTGGCCCGGCATCTCAAGGAATCTGAGGAAAAATACCGGCAACTGGTGGAGACCTCCCTGGATGGCATTGCCCTGCATAGCCGGGACCAGATCATGTTCGCCAATACGGCTTTTTTAAGGATGTTCGGCTATAGTAAACCCGAGGAGTTGGCCGGGGTGCCACTCCTATCCCTCATTCACCCGGTTTATCATTCTGCTCTGCTGCGTCACCTGCGGGAGATAGCCCGGCGCTTTTATCGGCCCCGCCTCTTCAAGATCCAGGGGCTGAAAAAGGACGGGACGGTTTTTGATATTGAGGTGGGCTCCATGCCCAGCCGCTATGAGGGCAAATTCCTTTTTCAGACCCATGTCAGGGATATTACAGAAAAAAAACGACTAGAGGAACAGCTCGCCCGTTCCGAAAAATTGGCGGCACTGGGCCAATTAGCGGCAGGGGTGGCCCATGAAATCAACAATCCCCTGGGGGGCATTCTGGTTTATAGTTATTTGCTGTTGGAAGATATGCCCCCCGAGCAGCCGGAGCGCCAACAAGTAGAGAAGATCATCCGGGAAGCAACCCGGTGCAAAGAAATTATCCGGGGTTTATTGGACTTCTCCCGCCAGATGCCCTCGACCTGCCAACCCGTGGACATCAATACCCTGCTCCTGGACCTCCTGTCTTTGGTGGCCAACCATCTGAATTTTCAGGATGTGGAGATTGAAACACATCTGACCCCCGACCTACCGTTGGTGTTAGGTGATAAGGGCAAATTGGAACAGGTCTTTCTGAATCTGTTCATGAATGCCGGGGAAGCCATGGCTGGGCATGGGACCCTGACGATCAGCACCTTCCACAATCTCATGGGCGCGGTGGAGGTCCGGGTCAGCGACACCGGTCCAGGGATTAAGCCGGAACACCTGCCCCGCCTTTTTGATCCATTCTTCACGACGAAACGAGTCGGTCAGGGAGTAGGGCTAGGCTTGTCTATTAGCTACGGCATCATCAAACAACACCGGGGCCGCATTTATGTGGATAACTCCGGCCCCGGTGGCACCACCTTTGTCATTGAACTGCCCATCATTAAGAACCTGAGGGCAGGCGACGGCGGTGACGGCTGAGGAGCCCTTTTTTTAAAAAAGGGAGGGCCAAACTTCTTGTGATGGTTGTCTGATAAAGGGCCTCTGTGTGGAAAATATTAGGCAAATTAAGCTGATGGCCGCAAAAGGGGCGAACCCCGGCACCAGAGGGGCAGCCGGTTTTTTCTTGAAAAAAAGATTGACTTCAGGGTAGCGGTGTGATATTCCCTTTTGTGAGTTTTTGCACGAGGACTAACCTGGCAGGCTGAGGCAGGGCATTTGCAGGAAGAAACCAAAAAATTTCTCAAGGAATTGTTTTCCGGGGGTTATAAGGCCAGTGCCATAGGTTTTGCCTTGGTCTTTGCCATCGCCATCGGTGGTGGTCTCGGTTACTGGCTAGCCCTGCAATTTGATAACATGCTCTTTTTTTACCTGGGCCTGCTCATTGGCATCATTGCCGGTTTCCGCAACCTGTATATTATGGGCAAACGCACCAAGATGTAAAATCATGGACTATCTGACGCCCCGCACCATGAAGATTACCGGTTGGTTGGTTTTGGCCGTGCTCACGGTGGCCGGTTGGCTGGCCTTCGGTCGGGAGGTGGCGGGAGGCATTGTGGTGGGTGGTCTGCTGGCGCTGGTAAACTTCCATCTCATGGCCCGTATCCTTACTTCCGTGCTCGGTCGCTCCTGGAAATCCCAGGAGGAGTGGCAGACGGCGGGCCGCCAAGCCGTGTCTTTCATGACCGCCCGGTATATATTGCGTTTTCTGGCTCTTATAGTCATTATCTTTCTCCTTATTCGCAGTGGTTGGGTGCACATTTTCGGGCTGATCATAGGTCTGTCAACAATTGTCATAACCTTACTTATTTTGGGTCTCATAGAATCACGGAAAATTTTTTTTTCTAAGGTTTCTGAAGAATTATCATAAGGAGGCGCGAGCAGTTCATGGAACATCCAATTCTCTTCCTTGATGTCCTGACCGGTATGTTGGGATTGCATATCCCCCCGCATGTGACCTATGCCTGGTTAATTATGGCCCTGTTGGTGGGAGTGGGCTATCTAGTGACGAAGAATATGGCATTGGTGCCGACCGGCGGGCAGAGCTTCTTCGAACTGTTGATTGGTGGTCTCGAAGAGTTTATGGTGGACATTACCGGTGAAGAAGGCCGGGCCTTCTTTCCTTTTATAGGTACACTATTCATATATATTTGGGTTTGCAATCTCATCGGCTTGATTCCGGGGTTTTTCTCGCCGACGGCAAATATTAATACAACCCTTTCTATGGCATTATGTACATTTGTCTATACTCATTATTTAGGCATTAAGTATCATGGTGCGAAATACATCAAACACTTCCTGGGACCCATCCCGGCTTTGGCCCCCTTGTTTTTCCCCATTGAAATTGTCGGTCACTTGGCTCGGATCATGTCCCTGACTTTACGTCTTTTCGGCAACATTATGGGTGAAGATTTAGTCCTGGCCATCCTGCTGATGCTGGCGGGTGCATTCCTGGCGCCGCTGCCGATGATGTTCTTGGCCATTTTCACTTGCACGGTGCAAGCTTTCATCTTCTCCCTGCTGTCCATTATGTATTTCACCGGCTCCATGGAAGAAGCTCATTAATTGCGGAAGAAGGCCACTATATCATATACATTTCATGAGGAGGTTTTGTACCATGAAGAAACTGATGATTGCCGGAATGACCCTGTTGTTCACCCTGGGCTTGGCGACCTTGGCCATGGCGGCTGAGGCTGCTGGTGGTAGCGCGGGCTTGGGCGGCTTCTTTGCCGCGTCCGTGACCGCCGCTGGTTTTGGCATCGGCATTGCTGCTTTCGGTACCGGTATCGGCCAGGGGCTGGCCATCCGGAGCGCCGTGGAAGGCATCGCCCGCAACCCCGAGGCTTCCGGCAAAATCACCGTTACCATGCTGATCGGTCTGGCGTTGATCGAATCTCTGTGTATTTATGCTTTGGTTATCGCCCTGATCATCCTCTACGCTTACCCCATGGCCAAACCCATTGCTGGTGCCCTTGGCCTCAAGATGTAGTGCTTGATTGATGAACAAAAAGAGGGGCCCGGGTGGCCCCTCTTTTTGCCGCAAGCCTTGTGCAAACAATCACATAACCAAGCGTGCCAACTCTCTGCTTCCCAAGACAGCTATGAAGTTCTCAAAGATTCCGTCGGCAACGATCACGCGTCTCTCCCTATATTCGCGCGCCTTGGAAGAGCTGATGTTGGAGCATGTCAATATTATTGCCTCCGACAAGTTGGCGCAAAAATGCGGCGTCAATCCGGCGCAGGTCCGGAAGGATCTGGCCTACTTCGGGGAATTCGGGGTCAGGGGGGTAGGCTATTTTGTCAAGGAACTCCTCTTTGAGATCAAAAAGATCCTTGGCCTCAATCGTCGCTGGCGCATGGCCTTGGTGGGCATCGGGAACCTGGGTTTGGCCTTGGTGGCCCATGAAAATTTTGTGAAACAGGGATATGAGTTCGTAGCCGTCTTTGATGTGGACCCGAAAAAAGTGGGGAAACGCCTGCCCAGTGGTCAGGTTATTCATCATATTGACGAACTTCCCGCCATTGTCAAAGAGAAAGATATCGCCATCGGCGTCATTGCGACGCCGGCCTCTCAGGCCCAAGCTACGGCCCGTCTCCTCATCGAGGCGGGAATTAAAGCCATCCTCAATTTTGCCCCTCTGCAGATTCAGATGCCGGAAGGATACATTGTGGAGAATGTTGACTTTACGGTTAAATTAGATAACTTGGCCTATCACCTCACCATGGAAGCGGTTTAGCCCAGCATCTCCCGTAAAAATTGGCCGGTGTAGGAGCCTGCCACCTGTGCTACCTCCTCGGGTGTACCGGCGGCAATAATGTGCCCGCCCCGATCCCCCCCCTCTGGACCAAGATCAATTATATAATCTGCAGTTTTAATCACTTCCAAATTGTGTTCGATAACCACGACGCTGTTGCCGGCTGCCACCAGGGTATTGAGGACTTGGAGGAGTTTTTCGATATCCGCCAGATGCAGACCGGTGGTGGGCTCATCCAGGATGTAGAGGGTGCGGCCGGTGGCCCGTTTGCTCAATTCCCGCGAGAGCTTGATCCGCTGGGCTTCGCCCCCTGAGAGGGTGGTGGCTGGCTGGCCTAATTGGAGGTAGCCCAGGCCTACTTCCTGGAGGGTGGCCAACTTGGCCTTGAGGGGCGGAATATCTTGGAAAAACTCTGAGGCCTGGTCGATGGTCATTTCCAGGATTTCCGAGATGTTTTTGCCCTTGTACCTGATTTCCAGGGTGCTGGGGTTAAAACGTTTCCCTTGGCAGACTTCGCACTTAACATAAACATCGGGGAGAAAGTGCATGGCAATCTTAATGATGCCATCGCCCTCACAATGTTGGCAGCGGCCGCCTTTGACATTAAAGCTGAAGCGGCCCGGTTTGTAGCCCCGGGCCCTGGCCTCGGGTACCTTGGCAAATAGGTCCCGCACCAGAGTGAAAAGGCCGGTGTAAGTAGCCGGGTTGGAGCGGGGGGTGCGGCCGATGGGGCTTTGGTCAATATGGATGACTTTATCGATCTTTTCCAGGCCGAGGAGGCGGTCAAAGGGCTCGGGCCGGTCTTTGGCCCGATATAATTTTTGGCAGAGGGCTTTATAAAGGGTGTCCATGATGAGGGTGCTCTTGCCGGAGCCCGACACGCCGGTCACGCAAGTCATGACGCCCAGGGGCACCCGCAAGGTTACATCCTGCAAGTTATGGCCCCGGGCGCCTTCAAGGATTAGAAAATCCTGGGGTTGCCGCCGGGGTTGGGGGACATGGATCTGCCGCTGGCCAGAGAGGTAGAGACCGGTTAGGGAGTTGGGATCTTTTTCCAGGGCCTGGGGGGAGCCGCTGAAAACGACCTGGCCGCCGTGGTTACCAGCCCCCGGGCCCATATCCACCACAAAGTCAGCGCTGCGGATGGTTTCCAGGTCATGTTCCACGACTATCACCGTGTTGCCCAGGTCCCGGAGGGTCTTGAGGGTATGAAGCAGTTGGAGATTATCCCGTTGATGCAACCCGATGCTGGGCTCGTCCAAAACATAGAGCACGCCCGTCAGCTTGGAGCCGATCTGGGTGGCCAAGCGGATGCGTTGGCTCTCCCCCCCTGAGAGGGTGGCTGTGGTGCGGTTGAGAGTCAGATAATCCAGCCCGACGTCCAGCAAGAACCCTAGCCGTTCCTTGATTTCCTTGAGAATGCGGCGGCCAATGGCCTCTTGGGCGGCGGTGAGGGGCAATTGGGCAAACCACTGGTGGCATTGTCCGACGGTTAACTGCGTCACTTCGCTAATATTCAGGCCATTGAGGCGGACGGCCAAGGCTTCCCGCCGCAATCGATGGCCCTGACACTCCGGGCAGGGCTGGCGACTCATGAAGCGCTCGATCTCTTCCCGGATCAGGCTGGAGTCGGTCTCCTGGTAACGGCGCTGTAAATTGGGGATGACACCCTCAAAAGTCCGTTCTTCCACGACCCGCCGGCCATTGCGCTCAAAGTGGAATCTGATGGTCTCGGGGCCGGAGCCATAGAGGAGGACCTGTTGCACTTTGGCCGGTAGTGCCTGGAAGGGGGTGCGGATGGAAAAATCGTAATGTTGTTCCAGGGTTTCCAGCACCTGTTGATGATACATGGATTGGCGGTTGGCCCACGGGAGGATGGCCCCTTCCCGCAGGCTCAGGGCCGGATCGGGCACGATGAGGTCGGGGTCCAAGACCAGCTGGGTTCCCAAACCGCTGCAGGAAGAGCAGGCCCCTTGGGGGCTGTTGAAGGAAAACATCTGGGGGGTCAATTCAGGGTAGCTGATGCCGCAGAGGTCACAAGCAAAACGCTCGCTAAAAAGCAATTCCGTGCCGTCCTGCAAGGCAACTTTGACCACCCCAGCGGCCAGCCCTACGGCCAATTCCAGGGAGTCGGTGAGGCGGGTCTCCAACCCCTCTTTGACCACCAGGCGATCAATGACCACCTCTAAAGTGTGCCGTTTATTCTTGTCCAGGAGAATGGGCTCGTCCAGATCAAAGAGTTCGCCATCGATGCGGATGCGGGTGTAGCCATCCTGGCGCAGGCGCTGCAGGAGTTTCTGATGTTCGCCTTTTTTGTTGACAATGACCGGGGCCAGGATGGTGAAACGGGTCCCGGCCGGGAGAGCCATGATCTGTTCGACCATTTGGGGTACGCTTTGGGAAGCGATGGGGCGGCCGCACTGGTAACAGTAGGGCGTGCCCAGCCGGGCGAAGAGCAGCCGGAGATAGTCATAGATTTCCGTGGCCGTGGCCACGGTGGAGCGGGGATTCTGGCTGGCCTTGCGCTGCTCAATGGCAATAGCCGGAGACAGCCCCTCGATGACATCCACATCGGGCTTGTCCATCAGCTCCAAAAACTGCCGGGCGTAGGCTGACAAGGACTCCACATAACGGCGCTGGCCCTCGGCATAGATGGTGTCAAAGGCTAGCGTGGATTTGCCGGAGCCACTTACCCCGGTGATGACGATGAGGCTATTGCGGGGTAACGTCAGATCGATGTTCTTAAGGTTATGTTCTCGGGCCCCTCTGATGGTAATCACGGCAGCGCCACGTTCCAATCTTGCCATGAGTGCCGGCACCGGCGGGAAGGCCTGTGGCACCGGCTCTGTCATGTTGTCGTTCGGTAGTAGTTTCATGAAAGAATAGAAATCTTATACCATTGATTTGAGATTTTGCCGAAAGGCCAGTATCGGCTAAAAAGCCTGGGCCTCTTATGGTGTCTTATTATAATCCGGTGCCGGGGCGTGGTTATGCTGTCCGGTCCGGGAAAACGGTTGCGGAGCAATGTCCACCTAACCACCGCCAGGTCAAGCCGGAGCAATTCTCGAGGCTCAGCGGCCCTTTTTAGCCCGCCAGTAGCAGGGCGGGCTCTTCCAGATACATGATGAGGTCCTGGAGAAAGCGGGAGGCCTGGGCGCCATCGATGACCCGATGGTCGAAGCTCAGGGAGATGGGGAGGATCTGCCGGACTACGATGGCGCCGGCCCGCACCCGGGGTAGTTCCTGCCCCCGGCCGATGCCCAGGATGGCCACCTCTGGATAATTTAAGACTGGTGTGCCGAAAATGCCACGGATGGCGCCGTAATTGGTAATGGTAAAGGTGCCGCCCTGGAGGTCGGCCAGGTCAATACTGCGGTCTCGGGCTTTGGCGGCCAGGGTTTGGATCTCCTGGGCCAACTCCAGGAGGCCTTTATCCCCGGCATTCTTGATGACCGGCACCATGAGGCCCTCGGGGGTGTCGGTGGCAATGCCGATATTATAGTATTTTTTCAAGATAATTTCTTCGGCCTCTTCATCCAAGGTGGCGTTAAGATAAGGATGTTGCCGCAGCGCAGCGACCACGGCCCGGATGACAAAAGGCAGGATGGTCAGGTGGATGCCTTGGGCCGCAGGCATGGCTTTGAGCCGCTGCTGCATGGCTAGTAAATCAGTAACATCGGCCTCATCGGTGGCAGTGACGGTAACGGTGTTTTGGTGGGAGCGGCTCAGGTTTTTGGCAATGGTCCGGCGTAGCCCTCGAAAGGGAACATGCTCAATGTAGCCATAAAAATCATACTTTTTCACTTTCCGGGGGGCGGCTTTGGGCTCTTCGCCGGCCCGGGGCGCTGCGGGTGTGGAAGACGGGGGCGGTGCGGCCTTATGGGCCGCGGCCTGCCGCACATCGGCCTCCAGGATACGGCCCTCGGGACCGGAGCCCTGGATCTGGCGGAGATCGACCCCCAGATCTTTGGCCAACTGGCGGACCACAGGGGTGGCCAAAATGACGGGGGCGGAGGCGGGCTTGACCTCGGCGGCGGGGGCCGCTGTCGGGGCGGGCTCGGGTGGGGCCTCCTCCAACACCCCCACGACCCCGACCCCGATCTGGGGCGTCGGCTGGGGCGTCTCCGACGGCTCGCCGAAAACCACAAAGACTTCCCCCACATGGATGATGTCGCCCGGCTGGAATTTTAATTGCAAGATTATCCCATCCCGGGGGGCCGGAATTTCCACGACAGCTTTGTCGGTCTCCAGGCGGGCCACGGGTTGGCCTTCTTTGACCATCTCCCCTTCTTGCACCAACCAGGCCAGGAGTTCTCCTTCGGTTAAGCCCTCGCCCACATCAGGCAGTTTAAAATCAAAAGGCATCGGTCTCCCCTTGCAAGTTTGCGTAATTATCATGGTGTAAGGTTTGGCGGCGGCTTGGCCCCGGCGTGGCACCTTTAGGGTTGCTCGGGGGCGCCAGCGGGGGTGGTAAGAAATTGTTCTGCCAAGGCATAGCGCACCTTATTGGCCCGTTGAGCATTATGGCGCAGGATTCGTTGCTGCTGCAGCAGGGTGAGATATGCCCAGGCGGTTTTCTTGTTGAGGCGGAAATGGGCTTCGAAATCCAGGAGACGGAACCACTTGCCCTTTGTCTCCATCAGAAAGGCCAGCAACCCTTCCGGCGTCAATTTCCGGTTGGCCTGGTGGGGCAACGGCAGGCTAAGGAGGGCATCTCGGAGCTCGGCGGTGCGTATCTCCGGGGTCGCCACAATATTAATAACCGTCGGGGCAGGCGTCAGCGGTTCGGCGCCGAGCCATTGCCCCTGTAACCGTTGGAAATAATAGCCGACTTCTTGTTCAATGAGGGTGACCAGGCGGAAAAATTGGGATAGGGTAATTTGGCCGGCCAAACGCTGGACCAGAAAATTCTTCACCGCCTGTTTGACAAAGCAGGTCCGTTCCACCGGGGTCCCAGGCAGATGTTCGGCCTGTAAGATTACTTGCAGGAACATGCCCGCCACCAGGGTGGTATCCAGACCATCGGTGGGGAGCACCTCTCGGCCTGGGCCCCGGGACTTAGTCTGCCTTGGGGGGAGAGGCAGCGGCAGGTCTCCCGGCGGCAGACTTTCCTGGACGGCCAGATGAGCCGGTTGGGAGGCCCAAAGAGCCAACTCCTGGTCGTGCTGGGTTGCTTGGGTGGGAGCCAGCTCCCGCAAAAGAGCTCGGCTCAAAGAGGTCACGGCAGCAAGACGGGCTTCTTCTCGGATCATGGTTGGCCTTGGCGAAACCGCCGAAGCACAGTCCCCCGGCCTCAGCGGGAGTGTAACTCGGTCTTCTTCACTATGTTTAACCAGAAAAGGGCGCCCCTGGCAAAGGAGCGGCGAGGCTCGCGGTTTACAGCTCTCCTTTGGACATCCGGGTGATCTTTTGTTTCTTGATTTTTTCGATTAGCGTGGTGCGATTTAGATGCAACAGTTGCGCGGCTTGATTTTTCACCCAGCCGGCCTGATCCAGGGCTTTGATGATGAGGTGGCGTTCCAGATCAGAGAGGATTTTTTGCAAAGGAAGGCCGCCAGCCGGAAACTCAGCCTGCCACCAGATAGGTTCGGGCGTAGGTTGGCGCAGATGTTCGGGCAGATCTGTCACATCCAGGACCTCGCCCTCGGAGAGGATGACCAGGCGTTCCATGAGATTTTCCAATTCCCGCACATTACCAGGCCAATGATAGGAGGTCAACAGTTGCATGGCGGCTGGCGTCACCCGTTGCAGGGGTTTTTTCTTTTTCCGGCTAAATTCCTGGATAAAGTGATTGACCAAGAGAGGGATATCGCCCGGCCGCTCCCGGAGGGGAGGCAAATAAATGGGGATGACGTTGAGGCGATAATAAAGGTCTTCCCGAAACTTGCCTTCTTGTACCAAGAGCTTGAGGTCTTTATTAGTGGCGGCGATGACCCGGATATCCACTTTGATGGTGCGATTGCCGCCGATGCGTTCAAATTGCCGATCCTGGAGGACCCGAAGGATTTTTACCTGGAGATTGGGGCTCATATCCCCTATTTCATCCAGAAAAATGGTACCGCCATGGGCCTGTTCAAAGCGGCCGAGACGGGTCCGGATGGCATGGGTAAAAGCGCCTTTTTCGTGGCCGAAAAGCTCGCTTTCCAACAGGTCTTCCGGAATGGCGGCGCAATTGACGGGGATTAGGGGGTTGGCATGGCGGTAACTATGGTAATGAATGGCCCGGGCGACCAACTCTTTGCCGGTTCCGGATTCGCCTAAAATGAGGACGGTGCTGTCGGTATCCGCCACCTTGCGGATAAGGTCGAAGACCTGCACCATGGGTTCGCTGGTGCCGATGATATTATCGAAGCCGAATTTTTCCCGCAGCTGTTTTTTAAGGCGGAGATTTTCCCGCCAGAGCCGCTGGTGTTCCAGGGCCCTGTTGATGACCATTAAGATTTCTTGGGATTCTATGGGCTTGCATAAATAATCATAGGCCCCCAGGCGCATGGCGTCCACGGCAGTTTTGATGGTGCCATACCCGGTGATAATGATACAACTGGTTTCGGGAAAATGTTCGACGAGATACATCAAGACTGCCATGCCATCTACTTCTGGCATGGACAGATCGGTAATGACCAAATCATAGAGGTTTTCAGAGAGAATTTGCAGAGCCTGTCGGCCATCGGCGCAGCTATCAACTTTATAGCCTTCCGCCATCAGGAGTTCGGTGAGATTATCTCGCACGGCGCTGGAATCGTCCACCACCAGGATGCTGCCCCGGGCCATTGCCAGAATTCCTTTGAAAGATTATTAGGAAGGTATCTATACCATAATCTTGTTCCGCAGAACTGTCAAGAATTTGTCATGCCTAGCTTGAAGAACTTTGAAGTTATTCTCAAAAATATTATAAAATTTCCGGCGCCGTGGAGGTAACTGCAAGCTGGGCAAAAGGTTCGGCCTTTGAGGCCGGGCAAGGTGGCTCGGTGCGGGTTGGCCGAAAAATCAGGTCTTCCGGCCGGCTTGCCGATAGAGGCGGGCCAGGGTGAAGAAGTCAATCTGCAGGGCAAAGCCCAAAAGCA
>CAZARS010000025.1:25624-26844 GCA_964487625.1 uncultured Desulfobacca sp. | reverse complement strand
CTTCGATATGGAAATGCGGCGCCAGATGGATGCCGCAGCCGCGGCGGCGGAGTAATAGTTCTGCCGGCCCCTGGGATTCATCTCCCGGGGCCGGTGCCTTCAATAATGTCCTTATGAATAAGGAGGAGTTCCTGTGTCTAAGATAATCGTTTCGGCAGCAATCCGGGGCGCCCATAAGGTCGTAAAAAACTGCGCCCAGAAACTGGATGATGCCATCGCCAAATATGGTCCCCAGCAGGAGATCGGTTTTCCCGATACCGCTTATTATCTGCCCATTATCTATTCCTTGATGGGCATTCCGGTCAAAACCCTGAAAGACGCCAAAGTTGTCATGGACCGGTGTCTGGAGATGTTGCCCCCGGTCCCGGCGGAAAAACACCACCTGCCCTACTTGGGCCCCGGTCTGGATGCCGGTCTGGCCACCCTCTTTGCTGAAGAGATCTATGAGGCCATCCGCATCCTGGAACAACCGGATTTCTATATCTACGGTGAAGATATCATTGAGAAAGGCGCTGAGAAGATCTGGGTCGGCCCGGCCAACGACATCATCCTGCGGAAACGTGGCGTCGAGTTCGTGGACGGTTCGGCTCCGGGTTTTGCCGCCATCGTCGGCTCGGCCCCCTCGGTAGAAGAGGCCTGTGCCCTGGCCCATGAATATCAGACCAAAAACCTCTATGTCTTTATGGCTGCCCGGGATATTGAAGGTAAGACCTCCTTTGCCGAGCAGTTGATCGAAGGCGGTATGCAGATCGGTTGGCCCACTCGGTTGGTGCCCTTCGGTCCGGAAATCTCCGCCGCAGTCTTCGCTCTGGGCTTTGCCTGCCGGGCCGCCATGGCCTTTGGTGGTATCAAACCCGGCGCGGCTTTGAAGAACCTACTCTATAACAAAGACCGGGTGTTCGCCTTCGTGAACCCCTTGTCCACCATTCCCGATGAGTGGTATGCCAATGCGGCTGGCGCCATTAACTGGGGCTTCCCGGTCATCACCAACCAGGACATCCCCCAAATCCCACGGGTATCTGTACGTACGAGCACGTGGTCAGCAATGTCCCCATGAAGGACATCGGCGCCAAATCCATCGAAGTACGCGGCCTGAAAGTCGTCATCACCGAGGTGCCCATCCCGGTGGCCTTCGGTCCGGCCTTTGAGGGTGAGCGGGTCCGCAAGGATGACCTGCACTCCCAGTGCGGTGGCGGCAAGACCCTGGCAGTGGAATGGGT
>CAZARS010000025.1:10002-25600 GCA_964487625.1 uncultured Desulfobacca sp. | reverse complement strand
GTGGAAGTCATCGGCCCCGACATTGACTCTGTCACCAAACCCGGTGGCGCTCTCCCCCTGGCCGTGGTGGTGGAAGTGGCCGGCCGGAACTTCCAGGCTGATTTCGAGCCCATCTTGGAGCGGCAGATTCACCACTTAGTGAACTATGTCCAGGGCGTCATGCATATGGGGCAGCGGGACATCGCTTGGTACCGCATTAGCAAGGCGGCCTTCGAAAAAGGTTTCCGACTGGAACACATCGGCAAGCTCCTCCATGCCAAGTTCCACCAGGATTTCGGTGCCATTTTTGATAAAGTGCAGATCAAACTCTATACCGAAAAAGAAAAGGTGGATGAAATCGCCGAACAGGCCCGCCGGGTGTATGCCGAGCGGGATGCCCGGATCGAGGGCATGACGGACGAAACCACGGAAACCTTCTACTCCTGCACCCTGTGCCAGTCCTTCGCGCCGACCCACGTCTGCGTGGTCAGCCCGGAACGGACCGGTCTGTGTGGTGCCTACAACTGGATGGACTGCAAGGCTTCGTACGAAATCAACCCCACCGGCCCCAACCAGCCGGTGCAGAAAGGCGACTGCCTGGATGAACGGTATGGCATCTTTGCCGGGGTCAATGAATTCGTCCAGAAGGCCTCCCGCCAGGCCATCCAATCGGTGAGCTTCTACAGCCTCCTGGTGGATCCCATGACCACTTGCGGTTGCTGCGAGTGTATTGCCGCCATCCTGCCCATGTGCAACGGCATCATGACCGTGCACCGGGATTACACGGGTGAGACCCCCTGCGGGATGAAGTTCACCACCCTGGCCGGTACTGCCGGCGGCGGTCTGCAGAGCCCCGGTTTTGTGGGTCATAGCAAATACAACATCTGCCAACGGAAGTATCTGGTGGGCGACGGTGGCCTCCTGCGGCTCGTATGGATGCCCAAGAGCCTGAAGGAAGAACTCCGGGAACGGCTCATTAAACGGGGTGAGGAACTGGGATACCCCAACCTCATTGATATGATCGCCGATGAGACCGTGGGCGTCACCGAAGATGAGATCTATCCCTTCCTGGAAGAAAAAGTCCATCCGGCCCTGAAGATGGATCCGATCCTGTAAGGTAAGCATGACGCACCCCAAGGCGACCCGCCCAGGTTGGCGCCACAACCTGGGCGGTGTTTGACCTGAAGAATCTGCTTATCTCCGCTGATTGGCAGTGCCTCTTGTGGACTTCCGGAGCAGGTGCTGATTTTTTCCAAGGGTGCTTTTTTATAATTGTATGGCAATGGATATTTTCTGTTGAAGCCAATGATAAGGAGAGAAAGCAATGGCATTAACCGGAATTGAAATCTTCAAATTATTACCAAAAACCAACTGTAAGGAATGCGGTTTCCCCACCTGTTTGGCCTTCGCCATGGCGCTGGCCTCCGGCAAAGCAGAATTGACCGCTTGTCCTTACGTTTCTGAGGAGGCCAAAGAAAAACTGGCGGCGGCCTCGGCTCCGCCGATCCGTCCGGTGAAGATCGCCATGAAGGGCGGTGAGGTGGTCACCGGTGGTGAGACGGTCTTTTTCCGGCATGAAAAAACCTTCTACAACCCCACCATTTTAGCTGGTACAATTACCAGTGATCTGAGTGATGCGGATGTCGATGCCAAATTAACCAACTTTGCCAAACTGCAATTTGAGCGGGTTGGCCTCAATCTGCGGCCCCAGATGCTGGTCGTCAAAGATGTGACCGGTGATGCCGCCCGGTTTGCTGCCATTGCCAAAGCCGTGGTGGATAAAAGTGATGCCGCCCTCATGCTCATGAGCGATAACGTAGATGTCTTAAAGGCCGGTGCCGAGGCTGCCAAAGAACGGAAACCGGTGCTCTATGCTGCGACGGCTGCCAACGCCGACGCCGTGGGCGCCTTGGCCAAAGAGATGGGTCTGGCAGTGGTCGCCAAGGCTGACGGCTACGATGCCCTGGCTGACCTGACCACTAAACTCACCGGCATGGGTCTGAAAGATATCATCCTGGACTGTGGCGCCCGGACCGTCAAGGATGTCCTAACCTCCAATATCGCCTTCCGCCGGGCAGCTCTGACGGCTCAGTTCAAGCCCTTCGGCTTCCCGACCATCAACCTGCCCTGTGAGATGACCGATGATCCGGCCAAAGAGGCCCTGTATGCAGCCATCAGCATAGCCAAATACGGCGGCATCGTGGTCTTGAAAGACCTTGATCCGACTTACGTCTTCCCCTTGTTGCTGCAGCGGCTGAATATCTACACCGACCCGCAGCGGCCGATGATCGTGACGCCGGGTATCTATCCGCTCAACAACCCGGACGAGAATTCGCCTGTTGCCATCACCACCAACTTCGCCCTCACTTACTTCATCGTGTCCGGCGAAATCGAGGGCAGCAAGGTCCCGACCTGGCTCCTCATCAAAGACACCGAAGGGCTGTCCGTCATGACCGCTTGGGCGGCGGGCAAGTTCTCTGGTGATGATGTGGGTATGTTTGTCAAAAAGTGCGGCATCACCGAAAAAACTAAGACCCGGACGCTGATCATCCCCGGTTACGCCGCGGCCATCAGTGGTGACCTGGAAGAAGAACTGCCTGACTGGAAGATCCTTATCGGTCCACGGGAAGCAGCCCATATCCCAGCCTTCCTGAAAAACCTGTAAAAAGGTTGTTCGGAAGTTGCCATTGACACAGAGGTCGGCGACGGCCTCACCAACTCTGTTCCCAAAGAAAGGGGAGGCTATATGACCGAGCGTTTGATCCGCATTGGTGAAAACCTCAATGTCGTAACCAAGAAATACGGCGAGGCCATGAAAAACCGGGACAAGAAACCCTTGCAGGAACTGGCCATCGCTGAGACGGAAAAAGGCGTCGATTACATCGACCTGAACATCGGCCCGGCCCGCAAAGGCGGGGAGGAGCTCATGGAATGGGTGGTGAAAACCGTCCAAGAGGTGACCGATGTCCCCTTGGCCCTGGACACCTCCAACATCGCCGCCATGGAAGCCGGATTGCGGGTGCACAAAGGGAAAGCCCTCATCAACTCCATCATGGCCCGGCCAGAACGGATGGATGCCATGATGCCTCTGGTACGCAAATACGACGCCTATATGATTGGCCTGCTGTGGGGTCCCGAAGGTATGCCCCGGGATGAACACGAACGGGGTATGCTCACCGCCGAAATCCTGGCCAAGGCCGCAGAATACGATATCCCCAACGAGGATATCTGGTTTGACCCCATCATTGCACCTCTCAACATCCAACAGCAGCAATTGGTCTCCGTGCTGGAGTATATGAAGATGCTGCAGGACATTGCTCCAGGTTGCAAATCCACTTGCGGTCTGTCTAACTCCAGCAACGGCGTGCCGGACCACCTGCGCACCGTCATTAACTGCACCTATGCAGTCATGCTCCAGCGTTATGGCATGTATTCGGCCATCGTGGATGCCTTTGATGATAAGTTGGCGGAGATCACCTCGGGCAAACGCCCCGACTTAGTGGAAGCCATCTACAAGGCCATGGACGGTGAACCAGTGGATATGGACAAATTGGACCAAGACGGGAAGAATTACGTTAAAACCGTGCGCTGCATCATGGGCCAGACCTTGTTCTCCAACTCCTGGTTGGAAATCTAAGCAACCTCCCGGACAGCGCTGTCAAAGGGGAAGGCCACTGGCTTTCCCTTTTTTTCTTGGCGCCGCAACCGGTTCACTGAATATGACGGTAACACTGCGATCTGCCAGCTCGGGCATGCCTGCCATGCCCGAGCCCTTCCATCCCCAAGAGATACCCGCTATCCGGGCCGCAGCTCAGCGGGCCTTGGCGGCCCGAGCCCGGATCGTGGCCGCCGCACCGGCTTGGGAGACCTGGCGGCACCAGGCGAAGGCAATAAAACGCCAGGTTATCTGTCAGTTGGATGCCTATGTACACCAGCTCCGAGAGCAGGTGGAGGGCTGGGGGGGACAGGTTCACGAAGCGGCTGATGGCCATGAGGCTAACCGACTTATCCTCTCTTTGGCCCGGCAGCATAACTGCCGCCTGGTGGTAAAAGCCAAATCCATGACCAGTGAAGAGATCGGCCTGAATACAGCCTTGGGCAGAGCTGGAATCACCGTCGTGGAGACCGACCTGGGGGAATTCATTATCCAGTTGGCCGGTGATACCCCATCTCACCTGACCGCCCCAGCTATGCACCTGAATCGGCGGGATATTGCGATGTTATTCCGGGAACGGCTGGGTCTGTCTGGCGAGGCTGAACCTGCGGCCCTATCCCGACAGGGCGCAACTCACCTCCGGAGGTATTTCTGGCAGGCCGACATGGGGATTACGGGAGTAAATTGCGCTGCCGCGGCCAGCGGGCATCTCGTCATGCTGGAAAATGAAGGGAATTTACGCCTTTCGGCCTCAGCCCCCCCGGTGCATGTGGCGGTCATGGGACTAGAGAAGATTATTCCCCAGCTTGCCGATCTGGAGGTCTTGCTGCGGTTGCTGCCCACCAGCGCCACGGGCCAGCGTCTTACCGCCTACGTGAACTTTCTCGCCGGCCTGAAACCCCAGCCTCAGGGGCGTCAGGCCTTTTATCTGATTCTCCTGGATAATGGCCGGCGGCGTTTGGCCGCCGATCCGGTTTTCCAGGAAGCCCTCTTTTGCCTGCGGTGTGGGGCCTGTCTCAACATCTGCCCCATCTTTCAGGTGGGCGGCGGTCATCTTTACAACCATGTTTACCCCGGGGCCATCGGCATTATTCTGGCGGCTTTCTTAGGCGGGGAAGCGGTTGATCTTACGGATTTGTGTACCCAATGCGGTGCCTGTGCCCAGATCTGCCCCGTGGCCATTGACCTGGCCAGGCTTATAGTGCGCTTGCGGCAGCGGAGTCAGCACCATCCCTGGCTGTGTCGGGCGGTGAAACTCAGCAGCTTCCTATTCCAACACCCACCCCTCTACCGCCGCCTGGCCTACCTGGGCCGGCGGCTACTGCCGCCCCTGCCTGCCATCGTTGACAGGGCTTGGTGGGGCCAGTATCGTTGTGTGCCGTTTATCCCGCCCAAGAGTTTCTTCGAGATGATCACTGCGGCCCCCATGCCGCCCCCTGATATCGAAACGTAATAAAGCAGAATGATCCATTGTGGGCGGCTTGCTTAAATCGACTGCATTGAACTTAACCCTCCCCTCCTCAGTCTGGCGAAATCATCATCAACAGCCAATATTTGGCAGGACAGGGACGAACCTGTGGGCACCCCCCCCCAAAAAAATAGGCGGGGGAGCCCCCGCCTGGCCAACTTGTCCTATCCTTTTAACCTTATTTGACTTTTACGTATTTACCATCCTTCACTTCAAACAACGCCACTTCGCCCTTCACTACATCATGGTCCGGGTTGAATGATAACCGACCGGTGACGCCGTCATAGTCCTTGACCTCATCCAGGAACTTTTTAATACCATCGGGCGTCGGGCCGTACTTCTTCATCCCCTCGGCCACCAGATTGGTCATGTCATAAGTCAGGGCTGCGAACATGATATTGACCGGTTCATTGGGGATGGTTTTCACCAAGGCATAATAGGCTTCTTTGAATTCCTTGTTTTTTGGCGTGTCGTACTCTTCATGGTATTCGCTGGCCACGAGATGACCTTCGGCGGCTTTCCCGGCCAGTTCAATATAAATGGGGGCGATATCGCCATACACACCGACAATCCGCTGCTTAAGACCTAACTGGCGGGCTTGGACCGCAGCCGGGGCTGTCTCTTGGTAATAGCCTGGGATAAAGAGGATATCCGGATTGGCCGCTTTGAGATTAGTTAATTGGGCCTTAAAATCCTTGGCCCCCCGCATGAAGGATTCGGTGGCGACCACTTTGATGCCCAACTGTTCAAAATACTTGCCGAAGACGTCGTTACAGCCTTTCCCGTAGGGTTCGTTGGAATACAGGACGCCGACGGTTTTGGGCTTATAGGTCTCAGCAATGTATTTCGTTAACGCTTCTGCCTGCTTGTCAATGCGGGAACAGCCCCGGTAGATATATGGCCCGGCGCCACTTACCTTGGGAGAGGTGGCAGTAGGGGTAACCAGGGGAATCTTGGCTTCATTGGCTGACGGCGCTGCGGCCAGGGCCGCGCCCGAGGTCATGGGGCCAATAATGGCTACCACCTTATCCACATTGATCAATTTCTGGACAGCATTCACCGCGTTGGTGGGAGAATCCTTTTCATCCTCAAAAATGACCTCCAGCTTCCGGCCATTGATGCCACCGGCTTTATTGATGGCAGACACCGCCAACTCCACACCCCGCTTGGCCGGTAAGCCGTCTTCGGCACCAGCCGAGAGCCGCAAGACCGAACCGATCTTAATGGGATCGGCCGCCTGTACTCCAGAGGCCATCAGAAAGCACAGCCCCACACCCAGTAGGAAGGTTGCCTTTATCCAAAGCCTTGTTGTCGTCATTCCCGTCCTCCTCTTATATGATGGTGCTATGGTTACAAAGGTGCGGCAAAATTGCAACAGAATTCTCAAACCTCCGGGGTAATTTTCTCCACCAAGGCAACCCGGGAGTCGATCCCTAAATTCTCTCGTAGGTGGCGGCGCAGACGGCGACCTATGGCCTCTAAGCATTTGACCTCATCAGAGAAGATCTCTTCGTTCATCTCAATGTCGATTTCCAAGTACGTGAGGCCAGCCTCCTGGCCCAATCCCAGGCGATAGCGGGGGGTATGCCCTGCCAGGACTTCTTGGATGGCCAGCCCGATCTGATCCGGATGGATCTTGATGCCGCCCACTGAAATGATCCGGTCGCACCGGCCGACAATGGGCCCCAAGCGCACGAGGTGACAGCCACAGGCACAGACACCGTCGTGCAGGGAGGTCAAATCTCCGGTCCGGAACCGCACCAAGGGGAAGGCCGTGGTGGATAAGGTGGTAATGACCAATTCCCCCACCACGCCGGAGGGGCATGGCGCCCCACTCTCCGGCTCAATGATTTCGGGCAGGAAATGATCCTCGGAAAAGTGCAGCCCCTCATGCTGGGGGCAGCTAAAGGCCAGTCCGGGGCCCATGACCTCGGTGATGCCATACGCTGTGGCGATATCTACCTGGAGGCCGGTGGCTATTTCGGCGCGGGTCTCTGGACTTAAAGGCTCCGCCACCAGGATGGCTGTTTTTAGATTGAAATCGGCGGCCACGAACCCCGCGGTCTCCATGACATCCAAGAGATGCCGGGCATAAGAAGGGGTAGTCACCAAGATGGAAGTCTTGTAATCCCGCATGACCATGAGCTGTTTGGCAAAATTGAGGTTGGCGAAGGGGATCACCGAGGCGCCCAAGTGTTCGGCACCGTCTTTGAGGTCGCGGGCCCAGTTATTCAAGCCGGCGGTGAGAATGATTTGGACGATATCATCTTTGCTCACGCCCGCACTGCGATAGAGGCGGGCCGTGAGCTCTCGCCAGAACCGCAGGTCACCGGCCGTGTAGCCCACCACCACTGGGTTGGCCGTGGTTCCCGGCGAAGACTGGATGCGCACCACATCCCGCAACGGCACGGCGAATAGGCCGTAGGGGTAGTTGCTGGACAGGTCGGCACGGGTGGTAAAGGGCAATTTGGTAAGGTGAGCCAGCTCCTGGACATCATCCGGCTTAAGCTGCCGTTCGGCAAACTGCCGTCGGTAAAATTTTACCTGGCGGTAGGCCCGGTTAAGGGTGCTCTGCAGCCGCTCCAATTGCAGCAGGGATAACTCTTCCCGGGAGGGGATCTCCTGGCGCCAATCCGGCATGACCTTATCTCCCTTCAGTGAACTCCTTGTAATCTTTGCCCAAATAGGCCCGTGTGACCTGTCGATCGTGGAGCAGCTCCGCGGCCGGGCCGCTCAGGAGGATGCGGCCGGTCTCCAAGACATAGCCCCGATCGGCGATGCTCAAGGCAGTGCGGGCATTCTGCTCCACCATGAGGATGGTCATTCCCTGTTCCCGCAGGCGCACGATGGTGGCCATAATGCTGTCCACGATGACCGGCGCCAACCCCAGGGAAGGTTCGTCCAACAAGAGCAAACGCGGCCGGGCCATCAAGGCCCGACCGATGGCCAGCATCTGCTGCTCGCCGCCGCTTAACGTGCCGGCCGTCTGGGTCCGCCGCTCGGCGAGGCGGGGGAAGAGGGCGTAGATTTTCTCCAGGTCCGCCATGATTTCCTGGCGTTGCTGCCGACTCTGGCGCAGATAGGCCCCCAATTCCAGGTTTTCGGCCACCGTCAGGGGGGCAAAGATCTGACGACCCTCCGGGACTTGGGAAATCCCCCGGGCCACGATCTTCTCCGCCGGCAACTTAAGGAGATCCTCCCCGTTGAACGTCACCGTGCCCCGAGCCTGCACCAAGCCGTTGATGGCATTGAGGAGGGTGGTCTTGCCGGCCCCATTGGCCCCGATCAGGGCAACGATCTCCCCTTGATTAACATGGCAGGACACGCCGGCCAGAGCAGCGATTTTGCCATAATAGGCATAGAGATTACGGATATGTAACATCCTACGGTATCCTGGCATGAAGGCAATGGTCAAGGGTCGAGAACCGTAAGCGATATCATCACTGAGCACTGACCACACCTATCGACCACTCCCCTCCCTTAAGGCCCCCAGGCCGGTTGGGTTTGCGCTCCAGGTAGGTTGGTCACCCTGGTGGCGCTGCCGGTTTTCACATTGATCACGTAGATGGCGGGCTTGCCATCCCGGGTGGAGCTGCAGGCGATGAAGGCACCATCAGGAGAAAAGCTCGGGCTTTCATTACTGCCCTCTTGGGTTAGTTGGCGGGGGGAGCCGCCCTGGGGGGAGATGACAAAAATCTGAAAACCACTGCCGGTCCGCCCGGCAAAAGCAATGAGGTCGCCCTTGGGAGACCAGGAGGGCGAGACGTTGTAAGTACCGCTCATGGTCAGGCGGCGGGCTGGCCCGCCACTCGTGGACATGATGAAGATCTGGGGAGAACCGGCCCGATTGGAGACAAAGGCAATCTGACTGCCATCCGGAGAGAAGGTGGGGGAGACATCGATCCCCGGACTGTTCGTGAGGCGCTGTTTGATATTGCCCTGTTTGTCCATGAGATAGATTTCCTGATCCTTGTCTTTGTTCAAGGTGACGGCCAATAGCCCTCCGGGCCCGGCGGCGGGGGTGATGTTGAGGGTGCCGTGGCTGGCCAATTTGCGGACGCTGCCCGTGGCGGGATTCACGGCATAGATAGCCGGATAGCCGCCCCGATAGGAGCAGAAGAAGATTTCACTGCCGTCTCTGGCCCAGGTCGGCGTCAAGGTGAGGGTACCCAGACGGGTTAATTGTTTGGCCGCCCCGCCCAACTCCATGAGATAAATTTCTTTCTTATCGGTACTGCCGCTGACAAAAGCCAAGCGCCCCTGGGGCAAGCCCTTCTCGCCGGTAAGGTAGAGAACGATCTCGTTGACAAACTGCGACATCATGCGGGGACCATCAGTCATCCCCCCCCGATAACGTTTGCCGAGGAGCATCTTGCCAGAGCTGGGTTCCAGGAGGCGCAAGTCCAGGATAAGCTGTTGGCCTTCCTGCTGCCAGGCGCCGGCGATGACCAGATTGCTGCCAAGCGCGGCCAAGGCGCTTAATCTGGCGGTACTGGGGGAGGTGCCGATGGGGCTGGCATCAAAAGCAGCCGGGTCCAAGACTGTAAAATGACCCGACACCTTGAGGTCACGGTTGGCCTGCGCCGCCAGGGCGGTTCCCAGCTCGGGACTAGCCCCCCCCGGCCCTTGCAGGGTGGGCACCGCAATGACATATTTCTGGGCCAAGGGTGCTTTCACATCGATGTACTCCCGGCCCTGGGCCCAGAGCAGGCAGGGGCAACACAGGCAGCACATCAGCACGAGAAGAGCTATTCCTTGGGGGCAGGATAATTTCCGACGGATCTGCATCATGAACTGGCCTTCCATTCAGGGGTAAAAGTAATGCCGATTTCCAGCTTGTCTTGTCCGGGGGGCAACGGCGGCAAAGGATTGGAGCGGGTAACCGCATTCATGGCCGATTGGTCAAAGAGGCGATCCCCGGATTCTTTCTCGAACCATGAGGCTGCAATGGTGCCGTCAGCTTGGATGCGCACCACGATGACGGCCTTGAGGTTCTGCAGGTTGCTGCGTTGCAGGCAGTTGGGCTGCCAATGGCGGCGCACTACCTGGGAAATCTGGGCGCCATAGGCCGCGGTTTGCGCCGGGCCCATACTGCCGCCGGTGGCGCCGTGGCCGGTGCCGCTTCCTCCACCTCTGGCAACTTTGGCACTTACCTTACCGGCGCTGAGACGGGCTGCGGCCTGGCCCACGGCTTCTTTATAGGCCTGATCCCGAGCTTTGGCTGCCAGCCCTTTCTCCACCCCCCGGATGGATTCCTGAATCTGCCGCTCCCGGGCCGCGGCCGCCGCCTTTTCTTGACTGGCCCGCAGCTCCTGGGCTAACTGCTCCTCCCGGGCTTTAGCGGCGGCCTTGGCCGCTGCCGCTTTCCGGGCGGCTTCCTCTCTGGCGGCTTGCCGCGCCGCTGCTGTCTCTTGGGCCGTGGGAGGCGCCGGGGCCGCAGGTTTGGCCATCGCCACGGGTTTGGCTGGCTCAGGCTTCTTGGCCACGGGAGCCGGGTGTAGGCCAGGAACCGGAGGAGCCGGTGCCTGGGGGCGAGGTGGCTCGCTGGCTTTCTTGACGGCCACCGGTGCCTCTGTCCTCGGGTTTGATTTAACCGGCTGATCCTTGGCCACCGGCGGCGGCGCCGGTTTGGCCGATGCCACCGGTTTCGGGGCTGCCACGGTCTTGGGCGGAGCTGTCGGCATCATGGGGGCCACCTTTTTTACGGGCGGCGCCGGGGTTCTGTCCACCCCGACCGCTTTGGGTGACTCGGTCTTGGGGGCCTGGGGGGCCGGAACAACTTTGGGTCCGGGCGTGAGACGCACTTCCCCCCTGGAGGCCGGGGCTGGTGGGCCAGGCTCTGGGGCCGGCACAGTCGGTGGTCCCGGCGTCGGCATGGGCAGGTTGACCAAATCCACGGTATAGGTGGGAGCGAGGGGTTTCGCCGGTCGCACGGTCTTGGTACTATACCAGAATAGGGCACCGAAGATGGCCAGATGAAAAACCATGGAAATGAGCAGCATCCGGCCCAGATGATCAGAAGGGACCGTTTCCGGATGATCACCGTTGTGCATGCGGCTCGCTATCCTTCAGGGGGAGCCGGAGGCTCCGTCACCATACCCAATTTCTCGATTCCCGCCGCTTTCAGAGCGGCCATGACCTGTACTACCACGCCGTAGGGCACACTGCGATCAGCTTTGAGGAAAACCGGGGCCATCGGGGGGCCAGGCTGCGCCGCCCGGATGGCCTCGGCCAATTGCGCCAGAGAAGTCCGGCGGTCGTTGACATAAATATCACTGTGGCCGGTGATGGCCACGATGATGGGGGGACGGCTTTCATCCAAGACCCCCCCCTTGGTCTGGGGCAGATTGACGTCCACCCCGGTGGTCATCATGGGAGCGGTCACCATAAAGATGACCAGCAGCACCAACATCACGTCCACCAGTGGGGTCACATTGATTTCCGACATGGGACCGTTGCCGGAACCGCCTCCCATGGCCATGGCTTAGCGTTCACCTCCCTGGGCCCGCCGCAGCAGGTCCCGTTCGATGATATTCAAGAAATCATGGCTGAAATTGCCCATCTCAGTTTCTAGGACTTTAACTTTACTGAGGAAATAATTATAGGCCACCACCGCCGGGATAGCCGCCGCCAGACCCACGGCAGTAGCCACCAGGGCTTCTGAAATTCCCGGTGCCACCACTGCCAAACTGGCGCTGCCCTTCAGGCCGATGCCACGGAAGGAAGTCATGATGCCCCAGACCGTGCCAAACAAGCCGATAAAAGGGGCAGTATTGCCGGTGGTGGCCAGAAAAGTGATGGCCCGGGACAAACGGGCGCTTTCCGAATTCATGGCCCGGCGCAGGGACCGGTGGACATTTTCCAGGCCAGCGCCCCGCACCGCAATGGTGCCCAACGGGTCCCGGTCGCCGCTGTCACCATGACTCTGGGTCTGCATCAATTTACCCAGCTCCTGATAGCCCAAGCGGAAGATGGCGGCCACCGGCGAGGCCTCCAGGTGCCGAGTCTCGTGATAGGCAGTAGCCAGATTCCGGGCTGACCAGAAAATATCCAGAAACTCTGCGGTCTGCTTCCGGGCCCGGGATAATTGGATAAGCTTGGCAAAGATGATGCCCCAACAGGCAATGGAAAAGAGCAATAAGATTAGCATGACCGCCTTGACCACGGGCCCGGCGTTGAGAATGAGGGGAATGATGTCCAGGTCAGAGACGGGCACGCTAGCCGGGGCCGAGGCGGCCCAGGCTTGGTCTACGAAGCTAAAATAATTAACTATTTCCATAGGTTTAATCGCAGTTATTGTACGCCCTCCCCCTGCCCTTGTCAAGACGCGGCTCGTCCCTCCGAGCCGGCGCTCCCAGCTTAAATTTCCAGGAGGCCTTCGTGACGCAGCCGCGAGACGATGGCCGACGTGGCCTGACTCCGGTCCATGGTATAAAAATGCAAGCCTACCACCCCGGCCTGCAGCAATTCCCGGCATTGCTCCACCGCCAGATCAATCCCGAACTTGAGTAAGGCCTTCTGATCCCCCTCGGGCAAGGCAGCCAAACGCTCCTCCAAGGCCGGTGGGATACTGGCGCCGCAGAGTTTGGAAAGCTGGCGCATCATTTTCACACTAAAAATAGGCATGATGCCCGGCAGGATAGGCACGGTGATGCCGATGGCCCGGCAGCGATCCACAAAGTCAAAAAAGAAGCGGTTATCATAAAAATAATTGGTAATGATAAACTCTGCCCCGGCATCAACCTTGAGTTTGAGGTAAGCTAGATCCTTTTCCAGGCTTTCCGCTTCAATGTGGCCTTCGGGATAGCCTGCAACCCCCAAGCAGAAAGGAAACTCCGGGCGAATGAAGGCCATGAGATCAGAGGCGTGGGCAAAGGCTTGGGGATGGGGTTGAAAATCCGGCTGGCCATGGGGCGGGTCGCCCCGGACCACCAGGACATTTTCTACCCCCAATCCCTGGTAATCTTCCAGGATGAGGTGGACATAATCCGGGGGCAGGCCATATCCGGCAAAATAGGCAACCACTTCCATTCCTCGATCGTTGAGGAGCTTATCGACCAGGAGGCGGGAACCTTCCCGGGTGGAGCCGCCTGCCCCGAATGTTATGCCGACAAAATCGGGTTCTAAGTAATATAATTGATCGATGACCCGCTCCAGGGCAGCCGCCGCTTCTGGGGTGCGGGCCGGGAAAAACTCAAAAGAGATGGTGGGCCGCTTCCGCCGCCAGATTTCCGTTAACCGCATGGACACAAACCTCCTCGGAACCCTAACATTCCATCGTCCCGCCAGTCCTGGGCCAGTAGGCGCCGCGGGAATCTTGCATCTCAGCCCGTGGCTGACTATAATTATAACTTCTTATAGCAAATGACCGCTAAAAACAATCAAAATTGCCCGCTCTCACCCGGGTGGGGCCCACTCGAGCCGTGGTTATGACTATCCCGACCTTTGATGATTATTGTTTTGCTTGTGGTCGCCAGAACCCCATCGGCCTCCACATGGAGGTCCAATACGGGCCGGCCGAGCTGGTGGCCACCTGTCGCTTGGCGTTGGCGCGGGAATTCGTCGGCTGGCAAGAAGTTATCCATGGCGGTATCCTGGCCACCCTTCTAGATGAAATCATGAGCCACGCCATCTGGCATTTTGCCGGCCCAGCCGTAACTCTGGGGCTGGAAATTCAGTTTCGGCAACCCTTGGCACCGGGAGAGGCCATCCTGGTGCAGGGCCAACTCCTCGAAAATAAGGGCCGACGCCTCAAGGCCAAAGGCGAGATTATCCGGCTGGCCGATTCCCTTCTCATTGCCAACGCCCAGGGCCGTTTTCTCCTGTTTAACCAGGAAGCCGCAGGGCCTGATAGACCGGCCCGATGATGATGCCGTTAGTGGTTGTAATGGTGGGAAAGACCAGGGCTGCCTTTATCCAGGAGGGGATGGCCTTCTATGCCAAACGCCTGCGGCTGTACCATCCCCTGGACCTGATCACAGTGCGGGAGGAAAAACCCGGGGGCGGTATGACTCCGGCCCAAATCCTCGCCCGGGAGGGTGGCAGGATCCTGACCCACCTGCCCAAAACCGGACGGATCATTACCCTGGAGCCGACAGGGCGGGAAGTCACTTCTGAGGGTTTGGCCCAATGGCTGGAGCATCTCAGTCAGAACGCGGCCAGCCCCCTGGTCTTCATCATCGGCGGCCATCTGGGTCTGGCCCCGGCCGTCAGGCAGGCCGCCCACGACTGCCTAACCTTTACCCATGAAATGACCCGCCTCATCCTGCTGGAGCAACTCTACCGGGCGGCCACCATCCGGGCCGGCCACCCGTATCATATATAAATCATAGTCGCAGTTTGCTTGAGGCCGCCGATCCACGCCAACGTACATCCCCCTAACGGTCGGGGCTTTGATCAGGTTACTGTTCCACGCCGGTTAGAGGGGGAAGACACCTCGCCTCACGTTATAATCACTTAAAACGTCCGGCTGCGGGGTATGGTGAGACTGAGCCAAAACGCCGTGCCCAAGCCCCAGATGGCATTGAAGATGAGGACCAACAGGGGCGTCAGCAGGCCTAAATCCCAGCCCAGGAGGCCCTCCTGGAGGCGATGAGGGAAGATATAGAAGAGTTGCAGAGCAGATGGGGCGAGACTAAAAAACAAGCCCTGGCGCCAGCGCCAACCTTGACCCCAAGGGATCAGGAAGAGCCACCCCCAGAGGCCGCCCCACACCAGGCGGGGATACAGGAAAGCTGGAGTCAATGCCGGAGCCAACTGCACTCCCAGGGCCTGATTAATGCCTTGGAGGCCGCAGAACCAGACCGCCAGGCTGTTGATCAGACCACCCACCACCCCGGCGGCAAAGGTGAGGGAGAGATTGGCCAGAAATGGCATGAGAGCCTCCTGGTGGTGGCAGAGGCCAGAACGGGGCTGCCGCTTTGGGCACCCCACTCAGGGCGAGCAATAGGGAGGCCAAGGGGGAGGTTATCGTGGGACCAGCCTGGACTCCGTTAATAGATAGGTCTAAAGTAAGGGGTTACTCAGGGTGGCCCTTTTCACCCCTGATCAGTTAAACGGCTTCCACCGCAGTCAATCCCGGTACTTCCTGTTTCAAAAGGCGTTCAATACCATTTTTCAAGGTCATTTGTGACATGGGGCAGCCTTTGCAAGCACCGGTCAACCGGACTTTGACCACACCGCCTTCCACACCAACCAACTCCACATCGCCGCCATCCCTCTGCAACATGGGACGGATTTTCCCCAAGGCCTTCTCTACTGCTTCTTTCAAGAATATATCCTCCTGTTGATATTTTCCCCGTAAATGATTTTTTATTAACCATTGTTTGACCAAAAGTAAAGGTCTCGACTGCACAAACTGCCCAATCAAGAGCACCCGGGGCAGTCCAACCGTCCTCCTGCTGGCCAGAGTTACTCCAATTCGAAGACGGCCTCGACCGTGGCCCGGATTTCCTGTTCGCCCACCTCAATGGGGGTGGCGATTTTATCCATCTGGG
>CAZARS010000025.1:6044-9992 GCA_964487625.1 uncultured Desulfobacca sp. | reverse complement strand
CGCCGGTGCCATCATCCGCATCTCCTCCCGGGGAAACGGCATCCCCCGGCCTCGGGTAGAGACCCTTTGCAAGCGTTTGATCTTCAACCCTTGGGATTTGGCTAAGGTCGCGGCCAGATCTTTGGCCTTCTGGAGAGCCTGGACACTGGCCTCTTGAATCAACTCCTCAATCTTGGCGTGTTCCCAATACGGACCGTGCATTTCATTGACGCCGTGCTGCACGGCCAGGTCGATGAGCTCCCCCAATCTTTTGACATCTTTCAAGGTGACCTGAAAGCTATTGCTGACCCGATAGCCGGTAATGGCCGGTTTCTGATTTTTCTCGCCGAGGGTCTTGAGGGGGATAACCTGATAGCCCATGGTTTTCAAGGTGTCGCCAGGTTGGAGGAGCTTTTTGACCGCAGTCACAAAGGCTTCGGCTTTTTTGGCATTCTCGGCCGCAGCATTCTTGGCCTGGGGGGCCTCGGTGAGGATGACCACCTGGAGTTTGGCAATATCTGGCACAGCCAGTACCTGCCCCTCGCCGCTGACAAAGGCCAGAGGCGGGCCAACCTTGGCAGTTTCTTCCGCAGCCGCAGGGCAAGTCCAGATGAGGATCGCCAGGCTGAAGCCCAGCAAAAACCTGTTTCTGATACTTTTCATGGTATTTTCCCTGTAAGCCCTTTTCTTTAGATTGAATTCAGCGGGGTAAAGGGCGTGGGGGCAACTGCGGCCAATGCCGTTCCCCCATCCTTCTTGCCTAACCCCTCTATCGCTATCCCGCCTTTTTGGCCCGGGCTCGGGCCATCTGCGCAGCCAGCCGCAGGGCAGCTTTGAGGCTGCCGGGATCAGCCCGCCCCGTGCCTGCCAAGTCATAGGCAGTGCCATGATCCACCGACGTCCGGATAATGGGCAGACCCAGGGTAACGTTCACGGCGTCGCCAAAATGCAGGAGCTTTAAGGGGATTAGGCCCTGATCGTGGTACATGACCACCACTGCGGCAAATTCCCCTCGGTGGTGCCTCACAAAAATGGTATCAGCGGGGAGTGGTCCCACCACGTCCAGACCCTGTTGCCGAGCCGCGGCCACCGCCGGGGCGATGATCCGAGCCTCCTCATCGCCAAAGAGGCCGCCCTCCCCGGCGTGAGGATTGAGAGCGGCGACTCCTAAAGTGGGTTGGTCTAGGCCGAAATCTCGGCTTAAAGCTGCGGCGGTCAGGTTAAAGAGGCGCAATAACTCGCTGGTGGTCAAACGCTCGGGTACTTCACGCAGCGGGCAATGGATGGTGGCCAGGACCACGCGAAAGTCTCCCCCGGCCAACATCATGGCAAAATCCTTAGTCTGGCAACGCTCAGCCAGTAATTCGGTGTGACCAGGATAATGATAGCCCCCCAAATGCATGGCCGCCTTACTGATGGGGGCGGTGACAACCGCAGCTACCTGCCGGTTGAGAGCCAGATCAACCGCTGTGAGGATATACTCCACCATGGCCGCCCCGCTGGCCGGGGTGGGTTGCCCATACGCCACCGTCTCTGGCGCCAGGCGGGATAGAACCATGATGTCCACCACACCGGGTTGGAAGCGCCCCTCCGCCGGCGCAGTGACGGGGTGGAGATCAACCTTCTGTTGGCAGACCTTGCGGGCCCGTATCAGGGCAGGCAGGTCGCCGATGACCAGAGGCCGGCAGACGTCGTACAGACTGCCCTCGGCCAGAGCCATGATGATGATCTCCGGGCCGATGCCGGTGA
Organism: uncultured Desulfobacca sp.; assembly: GCA_964487625.1. Lineage (GTDB taxonomy): Bacteria > Desulfobacterota > Desulfobaccia > Desulfobaccales > Desulfobaccaceae > Desulfobacca. Next base: position 8,264 of record CAZARS010000025.1, on the reverse strand, counting down.
TATCGCCCATGGTTATAGCCAGCAGAGGCCGATCCTCAAGGGCCGTCAGCATGGTTGCCCTCCTCCTGCTGGCGTATGAGCAGCTCCAACGCCGCCGGATCAAAGCCCACCACCACCATATCGGCCAGGGCCGTGACCGGCACCCGCCGCCCCGGGGTCAAACGCCGCATCTGCCGCAGATTGCCGAAGTTATGAGCCACATCGTATTCTTGGAAGGCCACTCCCCGCTCCTCTAAGAACTCCTTTACTGCCTGGCATTCCGGGCAGTTGGGGATGGTATAAATCGTTACCTGGGCCATAGGACTCTCTGCTGCATCAGACTGGAGTGCTTAATCCACTTTAAAATCCACACTCTTTTCATCTCGGCCATAACCGGTGCTGATAACGGTTTTCAAGGTGTAGGTGCCGGGTTGGCTGTTGGTCGGCAAGGTGAACTCCACCTGTTGCTCAAAGGTGCCATTGGGGGTGCGGCTATTCCGGGAGATAGTCTTGCCCAACGAAGTCCCTTGGAAGAAGATCTCCCGACTAATGGTCACGGGAATTCCCACATCATCGGCAGTTAGGATAGTGTAAGTCAGACTGAGGCGCACCGGTTGGCCGCGGCTGACTCGCCGTGGGTTGAGGGTTACTGCATCGAGGCGGATGACACACCCGCTCGTGGGACAATAGTTGGCCCGCGCCGCCGCTTGTTCCCGTTCTTGACGACGGATGTCATTATAATTCCCCCACCGTGGTTCCATCGGATTGCGGGTCGGACTGGCAAAAAACTCCCAATTCCCCGGATTGCCGGCCTGCCCCCACACTCGAGGGATGCCCACCACAAGCAGGAGAAAGATGACCCATGGGATGCTGCTCCTGATGCCTTTTCCAAACATGCTCTGTCCCTCCCGTGGTATGAGAATGCGGCCCACGGCAGCCTGCCAACGCCCAACATAGCTTGCTTAATATAACCCTTAACGAGGGAGAATGCCAACATTTTGCCCTCATTTCCCTTGGTTTCAGAGAAAACCCACCCATCCAGCCTTGTCTGGCCAGAGAATCCTTACTTCCCTCCATTTAAGGAACTAAGTAAGGCAGCCGATGAATAATTAACAGACTGAACCAAACGGAACGTTGACCATCACCCCGGTGAGACCCGGGGGTGGCGAACGTTTGAAGGCGTCCAGGGTGGAAATCCTAAAAAACGTACCGTTGGCCCTCTTCGGCAATCTTAGCCCCGCCGAATTGTCCCGATATGACAAACAGCTGCGCTTGCCAACGTGGGGTCGGCTGGCCCAAGAGCGCCTAAAAACCGGGCGGGTTTTTGTGGCAGGAGGGTCTAGCCTTGTGGCAACCGCTGCCTTTTACCTGGTTACGGCCGGAGTCGGTCATGTCCGGGTCGTGGATCAAACGCGCGTCACCCTCTCGGATCTGGGCGACCAGGTGCTCTATCGCGAACGTGATCTCAACCGGCCCAAGGCCTTGATCTTGCAACAGCGTCTGCAAGAAGTAAACCCCTTTGTGCAGGTAGAGGGCTTGGACAAAAAAATCAGTGAGCATACGATCCTGAAGGTCACCAACCAATATGACCTCCTCCTGGCCAACTTCCAAGAAGCGGGGCAAGCTTTGATCTTGAATCGCGCCGCCCTGAAGTATCGTCTACCCCTCCTGCTGGGTTGGCTGCAAGAATGGCGGGGTTACCTCCTCACCCTGAAGCCCGGCCAGGGTCTATGTCTGGCGTGCACCTCGCTACCGGAGCTCCATCCCAGTTCCCAGGGACTTATGGCTCCACTCAGCGCCATCATGGGAGGGATTATGGCTCTGGAGGCCCTCCGTATCCTGGGGGGCCATCAACCGGTCCTGCTGGAACGTGTTTTCGGCTTTGATGGACAGAAGTATGAATGCTTCGAGGAGCCGCTGCAGACACTGCCCCTCTGCCCGCTTTGTGGACGGCAAAATCAGCCCCAAAGCCCATCACCGGCCCGCCAAACTGCATAAAGGCGATGGGGCTATTTTTGCTGCACCTGCGTGCCGTTCACCCCGATCTTGACGACCACGTCTCCTTGTTGCGTCAGCACAGGCTGGCCCGACCAAGTCGAGGCCAGGAGAGTCAGGTTCTGTGGGGTCGGCCAGCCGGTGATGACCAACTGCTCTGGTCTTACCTGGTCGAGACAGCCCCTGAGAAAATCTTCCTGGATATTCTTGGCGGGCAAAATAAGGATATGGCTGCGCGACAAGCCG
>CAZARS010000025.1:0-6031 GCA_964487625.1 uncultured Desulfobacca sp. | reverse complement strand
CAGACAGCGCGCCCGCCAAACTGCCCCACCGGGAGGCAGCACCAGGACTTTTTGACCCTGATAGGAGCAAGACAGCATGACCGGACCGGCCGGCCGGTCCGGGAAGGCACCGGGTATCTGTCGGCTCACTACTTCAACGCCGCCGATCAAAATCGACGCGGGTTGGAGAGACAGGTTTCTGACGATGCGGCGCTGATCGCCCAGGTAATTGCGGAGTTCCCAGAAGGCGGATAAAGGCGGCCGCTCGCCGTTATACCAAAATTCCGGCACCGCCAAATCCTGGACCAAGGCCATGGCCGTGGCGATATTCTGGGAGGTGAGCGTCAAGGCCACCAGATAGCGCAGCTTAAGACGCTGTTTGGCCTGCAGGTATGCCAGGAGGGCGGCGTTAACAGGGGTAGGACGCTCGACTGGCTGCGGGTCCCCGGCGCTGATGACCATAGCCTCTCCGCCGGGGAAATGGGCCACTAATGCCATGTCCCGGCTGCCGGCAATGCTGGCCAGGACAAAATCCCGGCTTCCCCAGGTCTGCAGGCTGGACCAGACCACGGGAGCACTCATGGCCACCAGGCTCAGCGTCACCCCCAGCCACCGCCACCACCGGTCCTTTGCCAGGAAGAGAGCGCTCAGCAGACCGCCATAAGCCACGATCTGGACTAAGGTCGGCGACGGCAGGCGCACCGCCACCCCCGGTAACTTTTCCGCCCAGGCCAACAAGACAAGACAGCCCTCCAGGATATAACGGCTCAGGGTGAGCACCATGACGGCCACCGGCGGTATAAACCCATTCAACAGAACGGCCAGAAAACTTAAAGGAAGAATCAGGAAGCCGAAAAGGGGGACCACCAGCAGATTCATCAAAACCCCATAGGTCGGCACCAGATGGAAGGCCGAAACTATTACCGGCAGGGTGGCCAACGTGGCTGCCACCGTTGTGGTGAGGCCCCGTCCACATTTTGCTAAAAGTTGTCTCTGCCAGAATGGTCTATCTTCAAACCGGGCAAAAAACTGGCGCCAGCCCTGCTCCATGACCGGGGCCAGGACCAGGAGTCCCCACACGGAAAGAAAAGATAATTGGAACGATAGCGCCAACAGCTGCAAGGGCGAGATAACCAAGACGATCAGGGCAGCCAGCGCTAAAAGGCTTAAAGGGTCTTTAGGACGGTCTACAAGGAAGAGGAAAAGCGCGGCCATGATCATCACCACGGCCCGCTGGGTCGCGGGGGAGCTCCCGGCCAGCCAGGCATATAGCAGCATGGGGGCAGGTGCCAGGAACAGCGCCACCTTGAGGGCGTTGAGGCGGAGGAGCAGCCAGGCAGAGCGCCGCAGCAGCCAGAACAGGGCACCATAACCCACCAATGCCAGCATGCCCAGGTGTAGGCCGGAAATGGCCAGGAGATGGCTGGTGCCGGTATGTTGGAAAATCCGGCGGAGTTCCGGACTGATGCCTCGCTGCTCGCCCAACAACAGAGCCTGAAAGCAGGCTCGGGCCGGTTGGGGTTGGGTTTCCAAAAAGCGAGCCCAGGCCAGGCGGATTGCCTGACGCCACTTCCTGGGAGCGCTCGAGCTCTCAACCGGGGCCAGTTTGAGCGGAGGCGAGTCGGCAGCAAGGTAGCCGTACCGAAAGATCCCCTGGCGGGCCAAAGTTACGCGGCGGCGACGCGCCTCCGGCGAGGATCCGTTGGCCACCGGTCGGAGGCGGACGCGCCCCACAACGGTATCACCCTGGACCAACGAGGCCACCTCGGTCCCCCCATAGACCCGCACCAACCCTTGGCCTGCCCGCCAGATTTGGCCATCAAACCAAGCCTGGACCCCCAGGTCAAAAACCCCCCTCCCGTCTTTCACCCATGGTTGGCCCTGGACGACACCGAGAAGGCTCAGGGGAGTATCAAGAGGGCGGGTCCGGACATCGCCTGGAACCAGAGGGGGCTGGAGAGCCTGTTGGGCCAAGGCATAACCAAGGACAAGGAAGAGGAGGCAGGCTATCCAGGCCGTTGGCCAGCGCTGGCCAACCGGTATGGCCAACAATAGCAGGAGCCCGAGGATGAGGCTAAGGAGCCAGCCCGGCGGGATTCCTTCGTAAATGGTGGTGGCACCGATCCCGACCGCCAAGGCTGCTGTTAAGGGCAGCACCGGCCGGGACCATAGCCAGGTAGAAATCATACCAGGGTGCACTCAACTGGCTGTTTATTCCTCATGTATTTCGCCCCACGCGTGCGGGGGAGAGGGTGCGGGTGAGGGAAAAAATATCTTTTTGCGTGCCTCTCGGTATCATGAATCGTTGCGGAGTGGCATGGTTATCTCAGCCGGAGGCTCGGCCGGCTTTTGCTCCAACCTGGCCACCTGTTTGGCTAACTCTGCCAAGCGGTCCCGCATGTGCAGGATTACTTCAATGCCTGCCAGATTGACTCCCAACTCCTGCCGCAACTGGACAATAACGCGGAGGCGATCAATTTGGGAGGCGGCGTAATAGCGGTCAGGCCCGCATTGGAGCGACGAGACCAGACCTTCCCGCTCATAGAGGCGAATTGCTTGGGGATGCACCCCCAGAGTTTGGGCCACGACTTTTAAGGAATAATAGCGCTGTTCCATGGTAACCAACTCCCGCCGGGGCTAGCTCCCCCGGGGTTTTGCTAAGCGGCGCTGGCCGGCAACATTTCTTTTAGAGAAGCAAACAATTCCTTGGCTTGGGGCGGCAGGTCTTTGGGGATGGCCACCGTCACCTCCACATATTGATCCCCCACCTGTTTAGGGCCTTTCTTGATCCCCTTGCCTTTTAAACGGAAACGTTGGCCATTCTGGGTCCCTGGGGGGATGGTTAAGGAAACCGGCTTGTCTAACGTAGGCACGGTAATCTTACCGCCCAGCACGGCGTCAAACAGGGAGATTGTAGTTTTGTAATAAATATCGTTATCTTTTCGAGTAAAATAAGGGTGCGGTCTAACGGTGATAATGAGAAACAGGTCCCCCGGCGGGCCGCCCTGGAGACCGGGATTACCTTTCCCGGCAATACGCAGCCGAGTCCCGGTGTCTACGCCGGGTGGTATCTTGACCTCCAAGGTTTCGGTGCCCAAAACCATACCCCGGCCCCCGCAGCGTCGACAGCTCTGCTGACCTAAACGACCGGCCCCATGACAGGTGGAGCAGTTGATGAGCATCCGCACATTGTCCACCTTTTTCTCCATCACCCCACGCCCACCACAGTCTGGACAAGATTGGCCGGCATATTCATAACCCGAGCCCTGACAGGCCGGGCAGGTAATGGACTTTTCCAAGGTGATGTTCGTGGTCGTGCCTTTCACCGCCTCCAAAAAATCGATTTCCAGGGAGTATGCCAGATCATCGCCCCGGATCGGGCCGCCATAGGCTTGTGCACCGCGTCCGACAAAGAGGTCGCGGAAAAGATCGGCAAACCCCCGGGAGGCGAATACCTCTTCAAAATCCTGAGCCGTCTCTGGCCGGGCATAATAGGCGGCCGCACCCAAACGGTCGTATTCGGCCCGTTTCTCGGGATTGGACAAGATATCATAAGCTGCCGATATTTCTTTAAATTTCTTTTCGGCTTCTTTATCATTGGGGTTGACATCCGGGTGATATTTGCGGGCCAGCTTGCGGTAGGCCTTTTTCAACTCAGCATCACTGACATCCCGGGGGACCCCGAGGATCTCATAGGCATCCCTTTCCAGCACAGGAAATCTCCGAGGATTAGGATAAGAGGGCGAAGCGGCAACTACGGTTGCCAGAAAACCATGTTTACAACTAACTTAGGGAAATAGACGGAAAATGTCAAGCAAAGATGGCCGGTCAAGGGCTGAGGTATCATGCCGTCAGACGGAGCGGAGCTGCTTAGGTCGATCCCCGGACCAAGGGGTGAGACAGAAAAAACCCCACTCCCCATAACGTGGGGGTGGGGCCGCTTGAATGCTGACGTGAGGATTGGTAGTCCCAACGGGACTCGAACCCGTGTCTCTGCCGTGAGAGGGCAGTATCCTAGGCCACTAGACGATGGGACCGTTGTTCTTTTTGTAAGATATTTTTTTATTTTTGTCAAGCCTTGCGACGCACCCTCAGGGCCATTTTGTGGTATACTGTGGCCCGAGGTCAGTCGGGGGGGCAGTCCTACCCTGCTGCTAGAGATTTTCAAGGGAGGGAAAAGCATGCTGAAAAATATCGTCGTATTTTTGGACGGGGGCGAGGAAGCGCAGCGGGGTTTGCCTGCAGCCCTGGCTCTGGCCCAGCTTACCGGGGGACGCATCCGGGGGCTGTTTGTCAAAAAAATTGAAGTCCTGGAAATGGGCCTCCTGCCAGCCAGTCCAGATCTGGGAGGAATGCCCCCCGTTTTGTTGGACCCGGAATTGCTTGCCTCTCTGGAGGCGGAAAAAGATAAAACCGCCCTGCGCCTGGCGGAGAGCTTTGCCGCCACGGTAGGCGCCCTCGCAGACGGTCTCCAGGTGGTCCGGGGTGAGGTGGTGGAAGAATTGGTGAACGCCAGCCACAGCGCCGATATTGTGATCATGGGGCGGAACCGCCTGGCCTTGAGCGACCAGAGCGATTGGCTCAGCGACATCACCCGCCAGGTCCTGAAGCAATCCTGGGCCCCCATCCTGCTGCCTGGCCATCATCCTGAAAAACTTTTCCACGGTCCGTTTCTGGTGGCCTACGATGCTAGCCTGGCAGCCAACCGGACTCTCCGCCAGATAGCCCGCTTGGCCTCCCTGGCGCGTGTCCCCTTGACCATCCTAGCCGTGGGTGATCCCGACGTAACCACCCCCCGCCTGGAAGAAGCCCGCCTCTATTGCCAGCCTTATCAGCTGGACCTCGCCTTGGAGGCGCGGGAAGGCAAGGCCTTCGAGGTCATCCAGAATTTTTGTCAGGAACGCCGCTTTTCCCTCATCGGCATGGGTGCGCATGGCCATTTCAAGATCAAGAACCTCCTGCTGGGCTCCTCGGCTGACAAGATGCTGCGAAATTTAGCTCAGGGGTTCTTGGTCTGTGCCCATTAGCGCCGGCCCAGAGTCTGGCCAGGAGGTGGAAAACTCAAACCCCCTCCGGTCAAGGGGCGGGGATGGCGCGTTGGCGGCCGATGCTAAGATCATGCAGGGGAATGAGGATATCCGCGATTTCCCTGACTTTTTTGGCACTCTCATAGGCGTCAATGAGATTTAGGTGCACCCCAGGAGGCACCACCGGTCCCGTTGCTGGAAAATTCTGATCATTGCAACAGAAACCGGTAATGACGGCCCGCCCTTTGGCGGTAGCCACGACCACCGACTGTCCACCCACCGTATGGCCAGGGGTCAAGAGCACCTGAATTCCTTCGACAATCTCTTGATCGCCATCCACCAGCACGACTACGTTGTTCTCCAACAGATCGGGGAAATAGCGGTGATCCACCGGGTGGGGATTGGAGAAAAACTCAAACTCCCGCCGCTGCACATAAACCCGGGCATTGGTGCACTTATAATCATTCTCGCAGTGATCATTGTGCAGATGGGTGTGGATAATGATGTCAATATCCTCGGGCCTGAGATCGTAGGTGGCCAGAGCCTCCTCAAATTCCTGAATTTTTAGCCCATACTCCTGCTCCACCTCCGGTGGTACCACAAACTGCTCCAGCCCCGTATCCACCAAGATCTTTTCGGGCCCGCCGGCCAAATAAAAAACATAAATGGGAATCCAGATGCGTTTGCCATAGCCCTTGAGATACGTCATAATCCCTTGGTCAGTGGCATTGGCCCCCACCACCAACGGATGTATAGTATAGGTGGTCATAAGCACCTCGCTTTGTGGGAATTTCCCCTCATTATACTCCCCTCCCCTCCCCTCTGCCAAGGACTCCTGGGACTAGTTGCTCCAGGGTTGCCCAGCTTGGGGTTTGGAGCCCTAACCTGACTATCCTGTCTTGCGGGAGTGGCTTTGCTTTTGCCACCATATTTGTTAAAATATACTTAAAGCATCACTACTGTCCGGAAACGTTTTTGCATAAGGTTAATGGCGCCTTCGTATCTCTTATGATCGTCGCACTTTG
>CAZARS010000024.1:23814-27296 GCA_964487625.1 uncultured Desulfobacca sp. | reverse complement strand
ACGCCGCGCCCGCCTTCACGCCGGGAGGTAGCAATTTGTAGGAATCCATGACCTGATGAAGAAGGGATTGCGACATTTTGGTTTTGGTTTTTGCCGTTTTTACCGTTTTGGCGTAGGAATCCATGACCTGATGAAGAAGGGATTGCGACCTAAAGGAAAGCTTGTCACTCATCCGGCAGGCGGCGTTTAAGTAGGAATCCATGACCTGATGAAGAAGGGATTGCGACCTTCAGAGTATTCAATTACCTTTTTGGGGAGTCGCTCAGTAGGAATCCATGACCTGATGAAGAAGGGATTGCGACGCCTCAGCGGCGAAAGCCGCTGCTTTCTCTAGCATTGCCGGTAGGAATCCATGACCTGATGAAGAAGGGATTGCGACGAAATTGCGGAACGGCGCATCGCAGCCCTGCTTGAGCGTAGGAATCCATGACCTGATGAAGAAGGGATTGCGACCAAATAGAATTTCGCCACATTTTCCCTGTTTAATTTGTAGGAATCCATGACCTGATGAAGAAGGGATTGCGACTACCTTGGATACCTTGGATTTAACCGTTTTTGTCTTTGCGGTAGGAATCCATGACCTGATGAAGAAGGGATTGCGACGTTTTGGTAACCTTTTTTGTCCTTGCGGCGGGAATTTCAGTAGGAATCCATGACCTGATGAAGAAGGGATTGCGACGGAATGTCAAGAATTCAATCGCTCTAGTTCCGATCATTGGTAGGAATCCATGACCTGATGAAGAAGGGATTGCGACCTCTCCCCGTCCCGCTGGGCCTAAGCCCGGTGGGTAGTAGGAATCCATGACCTGATGAAGAAGGGATTGCGACAAATCGGCAAACTGTGCCGCTCTACCTTTCCCTCTGCCGGTAGGAATCCATGACCTGATGAAGAAGGGATTGCGACTTTACCTGCTCAAGCAGGGCTGCGATGCGCCGTTCCGGTAGGAATCCATGACCTGATGAAGAAGGGATTGCGACCTCATGTTTCCTGAGCCTGTTCCTTCGGCGAGATAAGTAGGAATCCATGACCTGATGAAGAAGGGATTGCGACTTTTGGTTTTGGTTTTGGTTTTGGTAACAATGGCGTAGGAATCCATGACCTGATGAAGAAGGGATTGCGACGCAAAAGCTTCAGCCTGCTCGAGCATGGCCGCCAATTTCCGGTAGGAATCCATGACCTGATGAAGAAGGGATTGCGACGCAGAGCCCGGCAAGAGATGATGACCGACTCCTCCTCATGTAGGAATCCATGACCTGATGAAGAAGGGATTGCGACCCATGATTGGGGGGAGCCGTATAAGCGCCCCGTCCTTTGGTAGGAATCCATGACCTGATGAAGAAGGGATTCCGACTTATGTCAAAAACCTCCAGGCACCCCTCCTCCTCATCCCTGGCGCCAAGGATGTGCACGTCCCGCTCAGTCAGGCCCAGATGCTCATCGCCGCTTTGCAGCTCGAACAGAAAACCTATGAAGAGGTGACGGTAGTCAACCAAGGTGGGGATGATCACTTTCTTTTTCAACACAATACGGAGATCTGGAAGAAAATTGCGGCATTTGTGCAACGCGCTCTTGCCCATGATGTCGGCGCCTTAATCCACCGAGAACCCGAGGCCCAACCATGATCCAAGAAAAAAGCCGACACATCGCCTCCCTGCTCATCCTCTCGTGCGTCTTGCTGGGCTGGTATAGCCCTCTCATGGCCCAAGTTGCCGGCCCCCAGGACCTATCCGGAATCCTCGGTCAGGAGTCGGCCGACACCCTGCCCACCCCTCAGGAATACACCAATCTGATCGCCGGCAATGAAATGGATCCTGCCAGGGTAGCCCAATGGCTCAACCTCGAGGGTTGGGCCGCCTATCTTGAGGAGATCAACGCCGTCTGGCAGCGGTTTGCCGCCAAATACCTGACTCCCATGCGGACCTGGGCTCAGCAGGAATTGGCTGCCCTCCCACACCCCACCGCTACTGTCCTTTACCCTTTCAGCGGGCCGGATATCATCAATGTTCTGACCCTTTTTCCCCAAGCGCAGCATTATCTCCTGATTGCCCTGGAGCCGCTAGGCTCTCTCCCCCTTTTTCGCCCCGGAGAAAATGAGCCTTTCTATGAGGCCCTGGAACAATCCCTCCATAATCTCCTTTTCCTTAATTATTTCATCACCAAAGACATGGCCAGCGATCTGGCCACCCCCGAGATGGGCGGGGTCTTGCCGGTGTTATTGTTCTTTCTGGGCCGAGAGAACATCACCGTTCACGAGGTGACGTATCAACTCCTGCTGCCCGATGGGACAATCATGTCGCAACCGGTGCAGGGCGGCAAAAAACTGACGGGCGCAGGGATTCCGGGGATAAAAATCCTCTTCCAGCGAGACCCCCAGGCCCCCCACCAAACCCTCTTTTATTTCCAATTCAATCTCCATGATACCTCCTGGCAGAGGCAGCCCCACTTTGCCGGGTTTTTACAAAAATTGGCGCCTTTTCGGACGTTCCTCAAGGCGGCCTCATATCTGCTGTTTAATGCCGATTTCAGCGGCATCCGCCAGTTCATCTTGGCTCAGAGCCAATTGGTGCTCCAGACCGATGAAGGCATCCCCTGGCGTTATTTTGACCCGGAGCAGTGGGATACCCGTTTTTATGGCCAATATGCCTGTCCCATCCAGGTGTTTGCCCATTGTTGGCAGCCGGATCTGGCCAAGATGTTTCAAGATAGCCAACGGGTGAAACCTCTTCCTTTTGTCATCGGTTACCAGGGCCGCCCCCAGGCCGCCAACCTCCTGCTGGCCGTCCGTCGGTCCATCGTTGTCACCGAGAAAGATCGCTAACCAACCTAAGCTTTGGGCCAAGATATCGTTGTCTTTACCTCAACCTCCTCTCCTCATTACACAAAAAGCCGCGCTGCGATGACCGCTTATCGTATTTCTTATCAGTAGCCTCCACTCAGAGAGTCCCGGCTCCTTTCCCCGCCAAGGAGAGAGAGGGGTGGGTGAGGGGAATAATTTTTAATTTCATCCCGTTATTTTTAACCACTTTGGCCTGGGGACGCTCCACTGGCAGTTCTGCTAGTTTCAGGATGAACACTCACTAGTCTTTATCCGGCAAGGCTTCCTATTCAGAATAGCTCGATTGCAGGTGCTGAACTACCCAGCCCCTGCAAAGGCAATTTTCACCTGTCAGGTGGGCCTGAAGTGGCTTGCTCGTGGATTCCGGATGAATAGTCAACAATTTTAATGTACGATATACTAAGGGGGACTGTGCCAGAAACTCCTCCTTTTTCTTAGATAGTGTCCATCCGGAAACTGCAGAAATCAGCGGATGTGACCTACAAGGTGGCAATAACACGCCTTTCTCTATGGGCGATGGGCGTTTCGCGCCACCCCCCTGTAGGGTCTATTCGTAATCAGATGCTTTCCGTATGACAATGAGGTAGTTCTAATGAGCCGCGGCCTAATCCAGGCCAAGCCAAAAAACTCTGGCCCAGGTGCATT
>CAZARS010000024.1:13610-23776 GCA_964487625.1 uncultured Desulfobacca sp. | reverse complement strand
GGCCTCAAATGTAGCCAAAGAACTGTGGCCCCTGTCATCATGGCTCCCTTGCCTTCTCTTGCCCATTTCTTCGCGCCCCGTCTATCTTGGCTGCAGATAGAAGTGACTTCCCACTGCAACGCTGCCTGCCGCTATTGCCCCCATACCCTCTACCACCAGGATTGGCACGCCAGCCACCTGCCATGGCCGCTTTTCCAGAGCCTGGTGCCGGTCTTCCGGCGGACCGATCTGGTTTATCTTCAGGGTTGGGGAGAGCCTTTCCTTCATCCCGATTTCTTCTCCATGGTGGCTCTGGCCCGCCAAGCCGGCTGTCGGGTAGGCACCACCACCAACGCGACCCTTCTGACCGAGGAGGTTATCCACCGCCTCGTGGCCTCGGGGCTGGACATCCTGGCTTTTTCCCTCACCGGTTTAGCAGCCCGCCATGATTACTGGCGTGCCGGGACGAGCTTTTCACAAGTATTGGCCGCGCTGTGGGGGGTAGCCCAGGAAAAACGCCGGCAGGGCCGAAAGACTCCCCAGGTCCATATTGCTTATCTCCTCCTGCGTTCCGGGCTGCCAGATCTGGTTGACTTACCTCAGACCCTGGCAGGTCTGGAGATCAGTCAGGTGGTGGTAAGTACCCTGGACCTGGTGGCCGCCCCTGAGCTTCGCTCTGAAGCTTGGAAGTTGGCCAGTCCTGCTGAATTACAGAAATTGTCCCAACAGCTGGCCGCCGTTGTCCGGGCCGGGGCGCAGCGGGGGGTGACCATCCACCCGCCTATCCTTACCTCTGGGCCGCATCCGGTTTGTCCAGAAAATATCCTCCGGGCTGCGGTTGTCTCGGCCCAGGGAGACGTGGCCCCCTGTGTTTACCGCAACTTACCTATCCAAAGCGGTCAGCAGTATCACCAGTCCCTCCCCCAACCCCTCCTGTCCTGCCACTTCGGTAACCTCCAAGATCAGCCGTTCTGGACCATCTGGCAGCAGCAGGCGTATCGCGCCTTCCGCCGCGCCTGGCAGCGGGGTCAACCGCCTGCTGATTGCCGGTCTTGCCTGAGAATAAAAGGGTAAACAGCAAGAACTTCACTGGGTTGATGGCGGCTCGCGAGAAAAATTTACCACTCCGTGATTATGTCTTGAAAAAATAAGACGATAGTTGTAAAAGATTTATAAGTGTCCGGCATGTTTCTGATAAAGCTAAAAAAACGCCAAAAGCCAAAAAAGCCTTTCCCCTGTGGCTTCTTTTCCCTGGTCATCCTGAGCGCCGCCAAAGATCTGAGGTTCTTCGGTTGCTACACTCCCTCGGCATAACAACCCGAGAAGGAGTTATAAGATATGAAGACGCCATCAACCTTCTGCAAAAACGTTGCCGGACAGGAAGGTAAGAGATGATTATTTCAACTTATTTTTTAGCCGCCACGCTCGCCCGGGTCGCACCTATGATCACCTGCTCAGGATCAGGGCCGGGGGGCTGCCAGGATAAGGAGGTGATCTGATCCGGTAATTTTATCCCGCTTCCTGTCGTCAAGGTTATTCAGTTGAGTGATCTGTTCAGCCGCTATTCTCTTGCACGAGAGGCTGCCATTGCAGCACGCAGGAAAGGAGGTGTTGGATATGAAGATTTATCAGCTAGAAAGTATGAAGAAGCTCCTCGGGCTGCCGGCTAACGCCAGTGCCAGTCAGATCGAGGCACGTCTGGCGGAGTTGCTCGAAAAAGAGCAAGAGCTGGAAGCCCTGCGGGGTGAGTGGGAGGCCCGGGAAAAGAAAGAGTTAGCCACAAGCCAGTGGCAGGCCTTATATAAATCGGTCTGGTTCGGTCTCGGTATTATTTTTATTGCCATCCTTTATTTTTCTCTGACCGGTCTCAGTTTTAAGGCCCCCACCTTCCGTTGGACCACAGACGCCGAGTTCCATGCCCATGCCAGCAATATCCTACCGTTGGTAAACCGGGTCATCCAACAGGCCGAGGCCAAGGGAGAGGCTGCCTTACTGGACCAGGCGCAGGCCCTGAAAACGGCCATCGAGACCAAAAATCGCAAGGCCGCCGGTGCTGCTGCCAAGAAAATAACCGAAGCGCTGACACAACTGAAAGACAAGGGCCTGAAAGATACGGCGGGGCAGGTAGCCAAGGATATCTCCGGCCAGTCAGGGTATCTCCTGGATAAAGTCATCTCGGGGGATAATATCCTGCTGGCCGTTTATATTTTCATCGCCTACCTGATCATCGGCATGCTTGGCATGGCCCTAATGGGCAATCCGGTGGGCAAGTTCATTGCCGGTTTCCCCCTGGTCTTCATTATTTCCTGGCTGGCCCTGTTTCTGGCTGGCAATTACACGATCCATGAATATGGTTTGGAGTATGTCCTCTTCTGCCTGTTCATCGGTCTGGCGGTGAGCAACTTTTTCGGTGTCCCCAACTGGCTCATGGCCGCAGTGCGGACTGAATTTTACATTAAGATCGGTTTAGTCATCCTCGGGGCTCGGGTCCTCTTCGGCGTCATCCTGAAGGCCGGATTTTTGGGGATGATTCAGGCCCTGTTGGTCGTAGGAGTCGTGTGGTATGCCTGTTGGTGGCTCTGTAAGAAAATGGCTATCGATGATGAGTTTTCCGCCATGTTGGCCAGTGCCGTATCCATCTGCGGCGTCTCGGCAGCCATTGCCACGGCTGGGGCAGTCAAGGGCGATCCCAAAAAGTTATCCTATGTTACCTCCATCGTTCTGATCTGCGCCGTGCCCATGATGGTGCTCATGCCCATTATCAGTAAAGCCTTTGGCATTCCTGATGCAGTGGCCGGCGCCTGGCTGGGGGGTACCTTGGATACTTCCGGATCAGTGGTGGCCGCTGGCGCCCTCATCAGCGATCTGGCCATGAAGGTAGGCGTTACCGTCAAGATGTCGCAGAACGTCCTCATCGGCGTGGCCGCCTTTATCCTATCAGTGGTCTGGACCATGAAGGGTGTGAAAGAAGGGGAGCAGGTCAGTCTGTGGGAAATCTGGTATCGGTTCCCCAAGTTCGTCTTGGGCTTTTTGGCTTCCTCCCTCTTGTTCTCGTTTGTCCTGAGTGAGCACATCATTAAAGGCATTGGCAAGCCAATCCAGAGTTTGGAGGTCTGGTGGTTTGCCTTGGCCTTCACCAGTATTGGTCTGGAGACCCGGTTCACCGACATCGCCACCCTGGGGGGCGGCCGCCCGGCCCTGGCCTTCCTCATTGCCCAGGCCTTCAATATTGTCTGGACGTTAATTTTGGCTTTCCTATTGTTTGGCGGGATCCTCTTCCCGGCGCCGGTCTTTTAAAAAGGGAGCCACCGGCCAGTTAGTCCAGCCAAAATGGTTGGGGGGCAAAGATCGCGACTTTGCCCCCCCGGTTGTTCTTCCTGTTTATCCCAGGGTGCCATCAGCAAGATATTTTACTTCCTCCTCTTTCCGAGCCCCGACCGCCAGGGAGGGGATTGTGGAGTATTTCCATCCGGCAACCGTTATCCGTTTCATGTTGTCATTTTTGAGGGAGCGGCGCGACCGAAGAATCTCAGATCCTTCGCTGCACTCAGGATGACAAGAGAAAAGAAGCCATTGGTGGAAGGCTGTTTGCAGCTTTCGGCGTCCTTTTTCAAGCTTCGCCAGAAGCCTGCCGGACAATCATGATTTCATAATGTTATTTACTTATATCAACTTCCTTGCTGCACCTTCCAACCAGTTTTGCTCGTTCCCGGCTGGACTCCAAGGTTCCAGGCGCTGACGCTCGTGGCCCTGATATGGCTGACCACCGCCGCGGCTCAGCCTCACCTCATGCCCTTCCCCTGATATCTCGCCGTCAACGAGGTAATTTGCCAGTCCCCAAAGGTTTACTTGGGCTGCAAAACCCCGACTTCCCGCGTCCAGCAAAGGCCTTCCTGGTCCACATAGACAATGAAAAAATACGGGCAACAGGGGCATTGAACAATATTAAACCCCGGCCTCACCTGGACAAAGGCCTCTTCCTGGCAGTTGGGGCAGATGATATATTCCTCTTGCGGCTGCGGCGGTGTAGTCATCATGGTATCTGGGCCGCCATGGGTTACCCTGGCAGAGTGGGAGTGGGGTCTAGGGACATGGTGCAAGGTCTAAGTCCCTGAGGTCAAATCAGGTGATGTTCCGCCATACTATAGTAACCATGTTTGGAAATAATCAGGTGATCATAAACGACGATGGCCAAGGGTTGGGCCGCCTGGATAATGGCCCGGGTCAGTTCCCGGTCTGCGGTGGAGGGCGTGAGCTTCCCGCTGGGGTGGTTATGGACCAGAATCAGGCCAGTAGCCTTGTGTTTCAAAGCTGCCTCCAAAACCTTGCGGGGGTAGACCACCGTCTGATCAACCGTGCCTTCTTGGATGATTTCTTCAGCAAGAATTTCGTTCTGGGCATTTAAAAAAATGACGCGGAATTGTTCATCCTTGAGGCCGCCCAAAGCAGTGCGGCAGTAATCCACCAGCACCGGCAGGGAAGGAATACTGCGGCGCTGGATGGCATGTTCCTTTAGGTAGTATTCGGCGCATGCCTTAACCAGGCGGATGAGGGTGGCCGAGTATTCCCCCAGGCCCATGACCTTGACCAGCTCCTCGCACGAGGCATCCAGGACTCCGGAAAAAGAGCCGAAATGGGAGATGAGGCGTTTGGCCAAAGGCTTGACATCGGAAAAAGGGATGGCAAAGGTCAAGAGCAGCTCCAAGATCTCGTAATCTTGCAGGCTAGTCAGTCCACCCGTCAGAAACCGCTGGCGCAGGCGCTGGCGGTGGCCGCGATAATGGGGGGGAGCGGGTTTTTCCGTTGCCATATCGGTATATAATCTTTTCCAGGTTTCCTTGTCAATCGCCTTCGCCGCCTACTCGCCGGCTCTGCCTCAGGAAACGCCGGGCAAGGTTTTTCGCAGTTCCCGACTCCCGGCCTGGAAGGCATTTCAATCTCGGCAGTCTGGCATTCCTCAATCTCCTCATCCCCCGGTTGGGGAGGAGGATGATGGTGATGGGGTTAGGCAATAACTTCTGGCAAGCGGTGCTCCAAGCTGCCCAGGCCAATTCATCGGCGCGGCCGCCAGCAGTGAGCTTGGGTAAAAATGGGTCTCAGACGTGCCCTCACCAGGCTCGTTGACCCATGCTCAGCCGTATGCTATAAAACAGGCAGTCTGACTGTGCAGCATGCTGCCAGACCTCGAGGGGACGGCAGCGATGGCAATATTTCAAGTTCTGCGAGGCATCATGACCCTCCCCCATCATAAGACCAAAATCGTCTGCACCATTGGCCCGGCCTCTGACTCCCCCGAGATGATGCAGCGCCTACTCCTCGCTGGCATGGACGTGGCCAGGATCAACTTTTCCCATGGTGATTTTGCCGAACATGGCCGGGTCATTGCCGATCTGCGCCGCGCCGCTGCGCTCACTGGCAAACGGCTGGCCATCATGGCCGACCTACCTGGCCCCAAGATCAGGATCGGCCAATTGGTCAGCGAGCCCTTGGACTTGCCCTCCGGCAGCGACATCATCCTGACCACCGCCGATGTGTTGGGAGACCTCACCCGCCTCAGCGTCCCCTTCGAGCCGTTACCCCGGGTGGTCCGCCCCGGCGATAAAATCTATATTAATGATGGCTTTATTGAGCTGGAAGTGATCCAGGTGAGCGGCAGCGAGGTCCGTTGCCGGGTCATTGTCGGGGGGCGCTTAAGATCCAAGAAAGGCTTGAACCTGCCCGGCATTGATCTGGGGATCAACGCCTTTACTGCCCATGACTATGAGTGCCTGAAACTTGCCTTGGAATGCGGGGTGGATGCGGTCAGTCAATCCTTCGTGGAGTCGGCCGCCGATATCCGGGCTTTGCGGCAAGCCGCTCACGCCCTGGGATACAATCCCTTTGTCATCGCCAAAATTGAGCGCTCCCGGGCCTTAAGTAATCTGGAGGAGATCTTCCAGGCGGCTGATGGCATCATGATTGCCCGAGGCGACTTGGGCGTCGAGGTGCCCATCGCCCAAGTGCCCCTGGTGCAGAAACAACTCACCTGGCAGGCCAACTCCCTGGGCAAACCCGTTATTACCGCCACCCAGATGTTGGAATCCATGACCACCAGTCGCCGCCCCACCCGGGCCGAAGCCACGGATGTGGCCAATGCCATCCTGGACGGCACCGATTGCGTCATGCTTTCCGGGGAATCCGCGGTGGGCCGTTTCCCGGTGGAGTCCGTCACCATGCTGGCCACCATTGCCGCAGCCGTGGAACCGCACCATTCCAAACAAAAGGTGCAGGAATTCCTCAAGGCCCGGTCCAGGCCCACTTCGCCCAATCCAGCCGACATCATCGCCACCACGGTGGCCGCAGTTGCCGCTGAAATCGACCCCGTGGCCATTTTTGTCCCCACTCGCAGCGGCGCCACCGCCCGCAGCATCGCTCGCTTCCACCCCAGGGAGTGGGTCATCGCCATCAGCTCAGAGCCCACTACCTGCCAGAACCTGCAGTTCAGCTACGGCGTCTACCCGGTCCTGGAACCGAACCATCCCGATAACTGGAAAGCCTACATCCGCCGCTGGCTGAAAGACCACAACCTCTGCGGCCGCCTTGCTCTGGTCACCGAAGGCCCCTCCCGGCGCCACCCCCAGACCAACAATCGCATGGAAATCATCGTCTTGGACGAGGTATGCGATTAGCCGAAGAGGTCAAAGGTTCAGGGTTATGACTACGCCGTTGCCCCAGGCTTCCCATATTGAGAAAAAAACCAAGGAATCAGAGCCCCGAGCGTCAGCGAGGGGATGCAGGGCTGTGATGAGAATTCAACGGCCAGTAGCCAGTGATTAGTGCTAATGTAATATGGCCATGCAGGTGACCCTTGCTTGCCAGCCTGTGTGGCCCACGAGAAAACAATATGCCACCTCTTCAGGACTTAATTCCTTTACTGCAACACCTCGTCCATGAACTGGAAAAAACGGTCCCCTATGCTGCGGCCTGGGCCCAAGACACCCGAGGCGAACGCCTCTGGCTGGATTCCCGGGAAGCCCGGGCCGAAGCCATCGAACGGCAGCAAGGGGTAGTCTTGACGGTCTATACCGGCCGCAGCTTCTTGGAATACGCCCTCAATGGTCTGGACACCCCCGACTTCTGTGACCGCCTTAGCGCCGGGGCCGACGCCCTGGTGGCAGCCGCCGTGCAGGAAGGCCTCGTTCCTCCTGAGCCTCCTCTCGATCCCGGGACGCCCCTCACCCAAACCTTCACCGTGCCCTTGCTCCTGCCCCCAGACCAGATCTCCCTGCCCGAGAAAATGGCCCGGCTCCAGGAGGTGCGGGATGACTTGCAGCGCCGGGAGCCACGCCTCATCAACGTGTTGGTGGCCTATGGGCATGTGCAGAGCGGCGAACTCTTTATCAATCGCACCCGCACCCTCTACCAGGACCTGCCCCGCACCCAACTGATTGCCCAGGTGGTAATCCGAGACGGGGACAAAACCGCCCGCCTCCACACCGGCCGCTGCCTGCAGGGCGGGTGGGAGCATGCCCTCCTGCCCGAGCCAGCGCGGGAGCGGCTCCTGCGAGATGTGGGCCGCATCCTGGGCGCCCCTCGCCTCTCGCCCGGACTCTATGATTGTATTTTTTCGCCGGATTTTGCCGGCATCTTTGCCCACGAGGCCTTCGGTCATGGCACCGAAGCCGATCTCTTCCTGCAACGCCGTTCCCGGGGGCAGGAATATGTGGGCAAAGCCGTGGCCTCACCCCTGGTGGACCTCTATGATTCCCCGGCGCTTCCTGGCCAGGCTGCCAGTTATTTCTTTGATCACGAAGGCCACTTGGCCGCCATGACCAAGATCATCGATCGAGGCATCCTCCAACGGCCCCTCACCAACCTCTATGCCGCCATGCGGTGCCGCCTACCCCGCAGCGCCAATGGCCGCCGGGAGTCCTACACCCGCAAGGTCTATGCCCGCATGAGCAACACCTACTTCGGCCCCGGTCAACACACCTTGGCCGCAATGCTGGCCGACATTGACTACGGCTTTTTCCTGGACCACCCCACCAACGGCATGGAAGACCCCAAAGGCTGGGGCATCCAGCTGGAGGGCCTTTATGCCGAAGAAATCCGCCATGGACAGCTCACCGGCACGGTCTTTTCACCCGTCATCGTCACCGGTTACGTGCCAGATTTGCTGCAGTCCATCACCATGGTGGGAAACCACGTAGAAATCTCCGGCCTGGGTATGTGTGGCAAGGGCCATAAAGAATGGGTCAAGGTAACCGACGGCGGGCCCTTCCTCCGCCTCCGGGCCCGACTCGGCTAAAAAAGAGAGAAGAGAGGCAAGGGAAAAGAGAAAAAATTCTTCTAACCTTAAACTTCTTTTACCGCCGCCTCTTGAGGGCCAACATCCTGGCCACCTTGCCTTCTGCCGGGGGCGTGGCCCCTTCCACAAGGCCATATTTCTTTAAACGTTTCCACAAGGTCACCCGACTGATGCCCAAGAGGCGGGCCGCCGCGGCCTTATTGCCGCCGGCCGCCGCAATGGTCTGTAAGAGGACTTCCCGCTCATCCGCCTCCAGCCCGCCCACCACGGTGGGCTGGACTCTGGCCTTGGGCTTGACGCGCTCCAGGTTGGGCAAATGCTCCGGCAGAATGGCCCCGCCCGGACAGAGCACAAAGGCAAATTCCACCGTGTTGATCAACTCCCGGACATTCCCGGGCCAATGATAGGCCAGGAGCATTTCCAGGGCTTCCTTGCTGATGGTATCAATGGGCTTCCTGGTCTTCAAACGGATCCGCTCCATGAAGGCCTCCACCAACAGGGGGATATCTTCCAACCGTTCCCGGAGAGGGGGAACCTGAATGGGGACTACATTAACCCGATAATAGAGGTCTTCCCGGAAGCGCCCGGCGGCCACCTGTTCCTTGAGGTTTTTGTTGGTGGCGGAAATCAGGCGGACATCCACCGGGATAGGAGTCTGATCCCCCACCCGTTCCACCACCTTCTCCTGCAGGACCCGCAACAGCTTAGCCTGGGTGGCCATAGGTAAGTCCCCAATCTCATCGAGAAAAATATCTCCGCCATGGGCCGCCTCAAACCGCCCCATGCGACTGCGGTCCGCGCCGGTAAAAGCTCCCTTGACGTGGCCGAATAACTCACTCTCCAACAGGGATGCATGGAGAGCAGCACTATTAACCTTTATGAACGGCCCCTCCGCCCGGGGACTCAAGCGATGAATAGCACTGGCCACCAACTCTTTGCCGGTGCCACTCTCCCCCAGGATTATCACCGGCGCTTCCGACTGGGCCGCACTCTCGATCAAGGCGAAGAGCTTCAGCATCACCGGTGACTGCCCGATCAAACCATGAAAACCGTCCTGGCGGTGGAGCTCCCGCCGCAGCCGCGACACCACCCTTTCTTGGGCCACCAACTCACTGACATCGGTAAAGGTCTCCACCGCCACCGTCTGGCCATCTTCCGCCTGGGTCAGGATAGCATTCTTCATCACATGCACCAAACCGCCATCTTTCCGCACCAGACTGCCCCGTTGCCGGCGAATTGACCCCTGGCGGAAAAGCTCGCACACCTTGTCCGGAGAGTTCGCCGCCCCCAGTAAACAGCGGTCCGTTTTCAGCAGGGCACAGGGTTGACCCAACAACTCTTCCCGCCGATAACCCGTCATGTCCAAGAGGGCCTGGTTCACCGCAAGAATCTTCCCCTGATGAGAGATGACTACCAGCCCATCGACTATAGTATTAAGAATTTTTTCCCAAAATTTTTCCGATAATGGTATCATGAGGTGCAGTGCCCATGCGTTAACGTTCCTGTTAACGTTCATTGTAAAACAGGTTAACGCTGGGGGCAACACTACGGCATCGAAAAAGCCGCGTTGCGCCCCTCCCATTATAAGAAAAATATGTGCCCATTCTTAAGGTTATATTTGGCTGGGCCCCACGCCCACCTGGATGGTATATTTTTTGCTATAATAAGCAGTTAACTTGTCATCATATTTAAGGAGGAAGGTATGAACAAGCGGTTATTGGGAATTTTTGCCTTTGCCTTATTGGTGCTGGCGGTAGTGGCGTTCTCCCTACCGGAGAGCGCAGCCGCCCAGACCAGCAAACTCCAAGATCTCATTAATAAAACTCCCGTGGGCACCGGCCCCGGCCAGATCGATCCCAACGCCCCCAAAGGCTTCATGGGCATCCCCGGCGCCCCCAAT
>CAZARS010000024.1:2311-13600 GCA_964487625.1 uncultured Desulfobacca sp. | reverse complement strand
GGTGGTTTTGGGGTATCCTCTGGGGCATCTGGGTCGGCTGGATCTTCTCCACCGTGGGTGCGTTCGGCGGCATTATGGCGGGCGTCGGCCACATCACTGTCTTCGGCTTGGCCAACTATGGCAAAACTTTTAAGAACACGAATCCGGCCTTGAACAAACTTCTCACCGATTCCATCCGGACTTCTAACCAATATCTCGTGGGATTATCAGCATTTATCTCTTCTATTACCTATTATCGCCTGGGGCGCTTGGTCATGCCCTTGGGCCTGGCCCTGGCTCTGGGAGGCATTGCCGGCGCTTATCTGATCCCGGTGCTCACCGCCGGCAAGATCTCCCTCAGTGCGTATATCGGTTATTTCGGCCTCATCGTGCTGGTCATCGGTTGCTTCCTGTTCTATGAAACCACCCCCCAAGGGCAGGCCAAAAAGAAAAAGGCCAAAGAAGCTGCCAAAGCTTTTGAGGAATCAGTGAAAAAAAAGGCTCGGGGCGAGGAATTGAGCGAGGTGGAGTTATCCGGTGTCCGCGTGCAGAAATGGGGTCTGACAAAAATCAATTTTACCTTCTTCGGCGTGGAATTCTCTTTTAATCCCATCTGGCCCTTCCTCGGTGGCTTTGTCATCGCGGCAATTTCCGCCTTCATCGGGGTGGGCGGTGGCTTCCTTTATGTGCCCTTTCTGACCTCCGTGACCAATCTGCCCATGTATATCGTCGCCGGCACCTCCGCCTTGGCGGTGTTGGTCAGCATGATCACTTCAATCTTTACCTACATGTTCGTCATGGGCACTCCCATTGATTTTGTTTTTATCGGGGCCGAACTCATCGGTATTGCCATCGGGTCTTTTGTGGGGCCGGTTACCTCGAAGTATATTCCCGATGTCTGGTTGAAACGCCTCTTTGTGGTGCTGGCCATTTATGTCGGTATCGGGTATACTACCAAAGGGTTTTTGGGTTATTCTGTCTTCCCCGGTATGTAACATACATTGTTGCTGATCCCTCGGCAGGGGCGGCTTGGCCGCACCCTGCCGGATGTGGAGAGCGCCATGGCAATGCCCCCCTCCCTACAGGTGATAGACGGTCAGGCTCTTTCCGGCCAGCGCTCCTGGTTCTACCGGCTGACGGGCTGGGCTGCCCTCGATTTTATCATCGGCACGCTGGTATTGATCCTGCTCTGCCTCATGTTGGGTAAAGCTACAGCGGCGATGGTCTTGAAGCTTCTCAGACCTAGGTTGGAGAAATATGGGGCGGAAGCAGCCAGATATCAAGAGCTAGCTATGGCTGCCCTCAAAGCCGGAGACAAAGAAGCCTATCGGGCCGCTAACACCTTAGCCAACGAGGCTTTTGGTCACACTTTTTTCCAACAAATAGCCTTATCGGCGAGCTATCTCTGGCCCATCTGCTTTGCCCTGGCCTGGATGCAGTACCGCTTTTTGGAATTGGCCGTGCCTATCCCCGGTACGCCCTGGTCTTTGGGTTTTATTGGCGTTTTCATTCTCCTCTATATCGGGACCCTTTTCCTGGTGCGGGCCGCCAGGAATCTCAAACGATTATTCATTAGGCTATTTCAGGTGCAGGTCCGGTCTAGCCCGGCAGCCGATTCACCTCCAGCTCCTTAAGCCGCTTCGCTTCAGGCAAGCGGCGCTGTGGGCTGAAGCGATTCTTTGTGCAGAGGATTAGTATGGCTCAAGAAGTCTATAGCATCTGTTTTATGTGTACGGTGCGCTGCCCCATTCGGGTATTGGTGGAAAATGATGATGTTGTCTGGATTGAAGGCAACCCCCATGTGCCCGGTATTGAAGGAGCTCTTTGTGCCAAGGGTTCGGCGGGGATAGCCCTTTTGCATGATACGGAGCGGCCCCAATACCCCATGATCCGCACCGGCGAGCGCGGGGCGGGCCAATGGCGGCAAGCCTCCTGGGACGAGGCTTTGGATTATGTGGCCGAGAAACTCAAAGCTGTAGTGGCACAATATGGTCCACACAGTGTGCTGTTTGGCGAACGCACCAATCTCAACACCCATATCAGTAAAACCTTCATGAAGGCTTTGGGATCGCCCAACCACTTTACCCATGATGCCCTCTGTAAAGGTTCGGTGAACACCGCCTGCCGCAGTCTCACCGGCTATACCGATCCCCAGATTGGCATGGATTATGCCAATACCAAGCATATTATCCTCTATGGCCGCAATATCTTTGAATCCCTGGAAATTAAGGCCATCAACAATCTGTTGAAAGCCCGGGCCAAGGGGGCGAAGATTACTTATATCGATCCCCGTTATACCGTCACCGCCTCTAAAGCTGACCGCTATTGGCAGATCCGCCCCGGCACCGATCTGGCCCTGAATTATGCCCTGATCCATGTCATACTCAATGAAGAGCTCTTTGATATGGCCTTCGCGGTGCGGTGGATCAATAACCATCGGCAAGAGCTTCCGGCCCTGAAGGAATTCGTCAAAAACTACACCCCGGCATGGGCCGAACAAGAAACCGGCATCCCGGCCAAGGAAATCATTGAGTTGGCTCGGGAGGTGAGCGCTGTCAAGCCGGCGGTTATCTTTCATTTCGGCTATCGAGGGGCCCATCATCCCAACGAAGTCTATCTGCGCCGCTCCATCCTGATCCTCAATGCTCTCATGGGGAGTTTGGAGGCACCGGGTGGCTTATTCTTTAAAAAGGGCTTGAAGGCGGCTGGTCGCCAAGATATGGCCACCTTAACAAGCCAGGATTTTCCCAAAATTACTGTCCCTCGATTTGATGGCAGCGGTGGCTCGAAATTTCCCATCGCCGACGCTTCCCACGGCAATCCCCAGATGTTGGCCCAGGCCATTCTCCAAGAAGATCCGTATCCCATCAAGGCCTTGATCTGCAATCGCTTTGAACCCCTCCAGTCCATTGCCGACAGTAATGCGACGCGTCGTGCCTTGGAGAAACTGGATCTGATTGTCACCATTGATGTCAATTTTAGTGAGATTGCCTGGATGTCCGATGTCATCCTGCCTGAATCAACTTACCTGGAACGGGGTGATTCCGTCCAAATGGTTTCCGGCCTCAAGCCTCAGCTCTATTTGCGCAAACCGGCCGTCTCCCCCCGCTATGATACCAAACCAGGGTGGTGGATCATTAAGGAGTTGGCCAAGCGTTTGGATTTAGGCCAATATTTCCCCTATGAGACCATCGAGGACATCTGGAATTTCCAGTTAACCCCAACCGGTGTTAAGATCAGTGATTTCGACAAAAAAGGGTTTGTGACTCTGGCGGAGGAGCCTATCTGGTGGGATCGGGAAAAAGGCATACAGTTCAAGACTCCTTCTGGCAGATTTGAGATAACCAGCGCTTTGATGGAGAACGCCGGTTTCCCCTCCCTTCTGCCTTACGAACCCATGCCAGCCCCTCCGGAAGGGCAATTTAGGCTTTTGGTGGGAAGAGTGGCTGCCCATACCCATGTGTCCACGCAGAACAACCTTTACTTGAACGAGCTCTGCCCGGAAAACGAGTTGTGGATCAACACGATCCAGGCTCAGAAACTCGGGATTAAATCAGGGGATCTCGTCGAGGTGAGGTCAGCGGTGGGCAGTGGCCGGCTCAAGGCCAAGGTAACCGATTTCATTCATCCTGAAGCCGTCTTTATGCTCCATGGGTTTGGCAAAACGGTGCCGGCCTTGACGCGTGTTTACCGCCGTGGGGCTGATGATTCAGCCATCCAAGAGAACATTTCGGATATGGTGGGTGGCAGCCCGGCCTATGATCATACCCTCGTTCAGGTCCGGCCTTTATCTTAAGTGGGAAGAGGAGCCATGAGTCAATATTACCTTCTCCAAGAACTCGGTCAATGTATCGGTTGTTTGAGCTGTGAAGTCCATTGCAAAGCCAATAAAAATCTCCCTCCGGGGCCGCGCCTGGGCCAGATCATCCAAGTCGGCCCTAAGCTGGTGGACGGGCGCCCCAAGATGGCTTTTGTATTCATGCCCTGTTTCCACTGCAGTGAGCCGTGGTGCGTGCCGGTCTGTCCGACGGGAGCCATGCGGGTTCGCCCCAAAGATCAGATTGTCTACGTGGATCAATCCCTCTGTGTCGGTTGCAAGAGCTGTATTAGTGCCTGCCCCTGGGGCGCGCCGCAATGGAACCCACAGACCAATAAAGTGGTAAAATGCGATTACTGCATGGACCGGATAGATCAGGGGCTCCAGCCGGCGTGTGTGACCAAATGTGTCACTCATTGCCTAAAGTTCGGCCGGATAGGCGACCTGGAGCCGGACCGCCGGAAAAAAATCGCCGAAACCGTGGCCTTTGAATTGGATACCGTGGTCAGCGCCCGGTAAGAGCCGAGGAGTACGTGATACATGATTGCCCAAGTAAATGCCAAGCCCTTGTTGCAGATCAACATCTCCACCTATCCGGGCGGAGATCTTGAGGCTGCCGAGGCCGTTCGGCAGGCTTTTCTGGCGGCCATTCAAGAACGATCTTTGGATGAATTGGGGCCGGTGGAAGTCCGTCTGGTGGGCTGGCGGGGGATTGAAGGCAAAGATGTCATGGTGGAAATCCGGGACGCCTTGGGGACGCATCTCTATGAATTGATCACCCCTGATATGGTGCCTCGCATCCTCCAGAGCCACATCGATGACCAACGGCCCCTGCGCCAATGGTTAGTGGGAAAGGACTACCAGGAATTCATTGAACCACAGAAACAATACATCTCGGAGCTGGTGGGGAAAATTGATCCCCTGTCCTGGGAGGAATACCAGGACTACGATGGTTACAAGGGATTACGCACTTTTTTCAGTCAGGGATTTGATTCATTCCTGCAGAAGGTGGTGGCTGCGGGATTCCGGGAAGTGAACCGCCTAACGACCGTGGCCCTGGGGCCGCTGTGGTGCGAATGGCGGGTGGAGAAACGGCAACCCATCTTGGCCTTGAACGGGGCCCCGCCGGTACTGACGGCTTCCCCTGCCATTTATATGGTGGAAGGTGTCCCCCATCAGATCCTGGAAGGAGTGTTACTTGCCGCCCAGACCTTGAAGGCCAAAGCCGTCGTCATTTATCTTCCCGAAGAAGCAACACTGGCCCTGGAACGGCTGCGGGCCGCCTGGGAAGCCTTCCAAAAATCCCGCCTCTGGCCAGCCAAAGAACCGCTGCCCGATATTTACCTGATCAGCGGCAAAGGGCGTTTCCTCATCGAGGATGAGGACCTTTTTATCCGGAGCGTCTCCGGCCTCTTGCCTCCTAGTTTCTGGGAAAAAAACCCCTCCCCGCAGTTTTTAGTCCATAGTTTACTGGCCATCGCCACGTTGCCTTTTATTGCCCAACAGCCGGTGGCTTGGTTCCGCAGTCAAGGGTTTGAGTGCGCCCCGGGGACCATGCTTTTCCACCTCAACGGTGCGGTGGAACGGCCAGGTTTTGTGGAGCTGCCGCTGAACGCCACGTTGGGCGATGTCATCAACAACATCGGCGGGGGTTGGCGGCATGGACGGAAGCCCAAGGGGTTCTTGGTGGGTGGTCCTCTCGGCGGCATCTACCCCCACCGGATGATGGGCATCCCCCTGAATCACGAGACCTTGCGTGAACTGGGAGGTGCTTTAGCCGTGGGCCATATCAGGGTCCTGGATGACCACGATTGTGTGGTGGCCTTGGTGCGTGATCTGCTCTCTTTTATTCTGGATCAACCCGGCGGTCAATGTCCTGATTGCCACCAGGGTTTATTGCGGCTGAAAGAGTCGTTGGATAAGATTACCGATGGCACCGCCACCTACGACACCTTGGCTCAACTCCAGATGGATTGTGAGGAAATCCAGAAAAAGGGCAGTTGTCACCTGAGCCGCATGGCGGTCAACCCCATCTTCACGGCCCTGCACTATTTCGAGGACGAATTCAAGCATCACATTGAGAATCATTATTGTGATGCCCATGTCTGCCCGAAATTATTGTCGGCTCCTTGCCATTTGGCTTGTCCAGCCGGCATTGACATCCCCAGTTTCCTGGCTCTGATGGCCCAGGGCAACCATCAGGAGGCTTGGGAGGTCATGCGGGAAGATAATCCCTTCCCGTGGGTCTGTGGGTTGGTGTGTCCCCACCCTTGTGAACGGGCTTGTGTGAGGACTAATTTGGATCAACCCATTAATATCCGCTACCTTAAAGCCTTTGCCGCCGAATGGGTTGATAAGCACGGGAAGTTCGCCCCGCCACCCGCCAAACCAGCCACCGGCAAGAAGGTGGCGGTTATCGGCTCGGGTCCGGCGGGTCTGAGCTGTGCCTATTTTTTGGCCTTGAAGGGGCATCAGGTGACGGTCTTTGAATCGGCGCCTCTACCCGGCGGCTTATTGGTGGCGGCCATCCCTGATTATCGCCTGGCCCGGCGGGTTGTGGCCCGAGAGGTAGAAATGATCACCTCTCTGGGCGTGGAAATCCGGACCGGGGTAACGGTGGGACAAGACATCAGTCTGGATGAGCTGCGGGCCCAAGGTTATGAAGCCATATTTATGGGAATCGGAGCCCACCTTGGCTATAAACTCAAGATCGAGGGCGAAGCGGATTTCCCGCAAGTTTATGACGTAATCCAATTCTTGCGGCGTATTTACTTGGGTGAAAAGAAAAAACCCGCCGACAAAGTGGTCATTATCGGTGGTGGCAATGCCGCCATGGATGCAGCCCGGACCTGTATCCGCCTGGGCTGTAAAGAAGTACATGTTTCATACCGCCGGACCCGGGCCGAAATGCCGGCTCATCCCGAAGAAGTGGAGCAGGCTCTGGAAGAGGGGGTGCAGATTCATTTCCTTACCATTCCCATCCGCATCGGCGGCTCGCCAGGGCAAGTGGAATATCTGGAATGTCTGCAGGCTGAATTAGGCCGACCCGACGCCAGTGGCCGGCGCCGGCCCATTCCCATCCCTGACAGCAATTACCGCATCGAGGCGGGCGCAGTCATCACCGCCATCGGCCAGCAACCGGATTTCTGCCCGTTTCCCGTCACGCCCATCCAGACCACTCCGTGGTGTACCATCGTAACGGAGAGCGGTTCCTGTCGGACCTCGGTCCCGGATATCTTTGCTGGCGGAGATGCCGTCACCGGTCCGGCCACGGTTGTGGAAGCCATCGCCATGGGCAAACAGGCTGCCGTGGAGATTGATCACTACCTCTTTGGCCGTCCTGGCCCAGCTCCCATGGTCCGGTTCCAGAAACGCCGCAAGGTGCCGTTCCAAATTGTGCCAGCCGCAGAAAAGATCAATAATCATCGCCATCCAGTGCCCATGTTGGATATCCTCAAACGGACCACCACCTTTGAACCGGTGGAGTTGAGCTATACCGAGGAGGAGGCCCGCAAAGAGGCACAACGCTGCCTGCGCTGCGATGTCTGTATCCGCTGCAGCACCTGCGAACGGGTCTGCCGGGATCAGATGCACGTTTATGCGCTGAAATTTTCCCAGATTACCATGACTGAGCGGGTCCTCACAGATTACCAACGGGCCCAAGAGCGTTGCATTGCCTGCGGTGCCTGCGCCCTGGCTTGCCCGACGCAAGCCATTCAATATGAAGAGGGCGAGACCTACCGGGAAGTGCGCCTATGTGGTACCGTGTTGAACCATCTGGATACCATCAAATGTGCTTCCTGTGGGGAAGCCTTTGTGCCGGCCCGTTACCTGAGTTATGTAACCAGTCGCAGCGACGGCCAGA
The DNA here is from genome assembly GCA_964487625.1 of uncultured Desulfobacca sp. Classification (GTDB taxonomy): domain Bacteria; phylum Desulfobacterota; class Desulfobaccia; order Desulfobaccales; family Desulfobaccaceae; genus Desulfobacca. The sequence continues at coordinate 5,939 of CAZARS010000024.1, read as the reverse complement.
CCGGGAAAAATGTCCTGCGTCGCCTCTGTCCGAAATGTGCAAGGAGTGTGCGGGCGGAAAAATTCGCCCATTTCTAACCGGCAATCAGGCTCCCGGCAAGCACGACTCGGCTTGAGCCGGTAAAACAAATGGTGTTAACTCAAAAAGGGCTGGCTGTGCCGGCCCTTTTTGAGTATAGTTTGGGCTGGCTGCAATATTGGGGCCACCGTTGCGGCTGTCCCAAACTCAAAAATATGGGGAGTTTGATTGGCCCCCTTATTTTGGCCAGCGTTGCTGAGGGAGGGGATCTTCTTGCCTGTAGTTAACGAGGAAATCGTCATTCCGGGGAGCGTCAGGCTCGAGGAGGGGCAACAGAGACTTTTACGCCTCTTAAGCGAGACGGCAGAGTACTTATCTGGCGAGGACTTGGGCGAACGCTTGGGGCTCAGTCGCACCGCCATCTGGAAACGGATCGAACGATTGCGGGATCTGGGCTATCAGGTGGAAGGCAGTTCCCGCCGGGGCTATCGCCTGGCATTGGGTCAGGATCTCCTCTGGTCGCCAGACCTCTTGGCGGACCTGCCCTTACAACGGCTTCGGGGACCGGTGCACCATTTTGTCAGTCTGCCCTCTACGAATGATGCTGCCAAAGAGCTGGCCCGGCGGGGGGCGCCAGAAGGAACCGTTTGCTTGGCTGAGACCCAGACGGCTGGGCGGGGCCGCCTGGGGCGACAGTGGGAATCCCCTCTCAATACGGGGATTTACTTGAGTCTTATCCTCCGGCCACCGCTGCCGCCGTTGGAATTGCCCAAGCTCACCCTGACCGCCGCAGTGGCGGTGGTGGAAGCCATCCATCAGGCCTGTGGCGTCAGCACCGGGATCAAATGGCCGAATGATATTATCTTGGCGGGGAAAAAACTGGGGGGCATTCTCACGGAAATGGAAACCGAAAGCGATGCCATGAGCCACGTGGTGTTGGGGGTGGGGCTGAATGTCAATACGGCGGTCTTCCCTGAGCCGCTGCGAGAAATTGCCACTTCCCTAGCCAGTACGGGGCGGACTTACTCCCGGTCGGCCATCGTCCGGGCCTTCCTGTTGGCCCTGGACCGGCTCTATGGCAGATTTCTGCGCCAGGAGTTTCCGGCCATCCTGGAGCAGTGGCGGCACCATGCCGTCATGTTGGGCAAGATGGTGACGGTCCGACAAGGGCCTGAAGTTATCACCGGCTTGGCCAAGGACGTGGCCCTCGATGGGGCGTTGTTGGTGGTCCGTCCAGATGGTTTAACCATCAGAGTTCTCTCAGGGGAAATTCAAACGGCCTCCTGCCCTTGAGGCAGGAGGCCGAAGATCAGAGAAAGAGCATACCCCTATTTTTTCAGCGCTTCGATTTCAGCTTTGAGCCGTTCCACTTCAGCTTTATACTTCTCTACCTCAGCTTCTGTGGCCGGCCCTGATGTCGGAGCGGCTGGCTCAGATTTCTTGAAGAGTTTGTCTTTGGCTTCTTCATAACCCAGATACACGGCTAAGGCCCCCCCCAAGAGCAGCAGCAAGGGGATGGAACCGGCCAAGAGGTTAAGGAATTGTTTCCACCAGATGCCGAGGCCGATGAGGCCCAGAGCGACTGCCGCCAAACCACCGATTAAAGCTGTCATACACTCACCTCCTTAACGTTTCCTTTAAAAATCCATGGCGCGCCAGAGTGGCCGCCAGCAGGGGTGTCCAGTTACTTGTTATAACGTCCGATAAATAACATACTTTAAAAAATTAAGCAAGCAGAAGCTGTGCCATTTTTCTCAAAGCCCGTCACTATGCCATGGGCTGGCCATAGGGTCATACTGACTAATGGCTGGAGTTGCCGCATATCATTCACCAAACTAATCTCAGGCCAGGTAGACGGTGGGTGAAATCACCTGCCACGGCTGACAAGCTGAGTTGTAGAGGGCGAACCCCTGAGCAGGGTGGATGGAGGGCCTGATGGTGAGAGAGGTGGCAGCGTCAAGAAGGGCACCTATTGTTATGCTGGGAATAAACCACTTTTCCCCAACTTCTGCCCGCATGGCTGGACATTCCCGGCGCGTCCGACTCATCCGCGTCCCCTGGCTCATCCCTTTGTGGGCTCAGGCGCAGGTCTGGGGCCGGTGTATCCTCATCCGGCGGAATGTACCCCTGACGCTTGACCTCCTGGCTCATGAATTGGCCCACGTCCAGCAATGGCAACGTCTGGGGGTAGTTCGTTTCCTCTGGCGCTATGCCACAGGGCTTATCCGGCACGGGTATTGGCACCACCCTTTAGAGGAAGAGGCCCGTGCTGCCGAGCACCACCCCCATTACCGGGACTGGGCCGGAGAAATACTCTGCGCTTGGAAGGATTCGGCCAAAAAGGGCAATCCCCGCTCCTGCAGGCGCTCTCGCAAGCGGGAAAAGTGATCGCCGTCATATTCTTCATACTGATGGGGAATGCCCAGCTCTGCCAGCACGACATGAAATTGCCGACTTTGGGGGAGCAGGCGGTCAGCCGTGCCCATGTCAAAGGCTAAACGCAGACGGGACAGGTTTTCCCGCAGGCCAGGGGCCAGTAGGGAAGGATCGCTCTTCAACCAACGCTGCCAGATGGCTTCAGCCAATACGAGGCGCCCATGCTGCGGGCGCAGAGGGAGATCAAAAAACCAGGGTGGGTTCTGGGGATTGGGTGCCACCGCTGCGCCCATGGCAATGACAACCTGCTGGCGCCAATCCAATGCCGGAAACCGCTCCCGATCTTTGAGACCGGCCACGGCCAGCAGACTGTCCCGCTGCAGGTTGAAAAACTGCTCCTGGAATACCAGGCAGGCCGGGCTGAAGGCATAAATTGCGCCGAAGACTTCGGGATGACGCATCCCCACCACAATGGCGCCATAGCCACCCATGGAGTGCCCTGCCAGACCTCGAGCCTGGGGTTGGGGGATGGTGCGATATTTCTGATCAATAAAGTTCACCAGATCACGCCAGAGAAAATCCTCCCACTGCCCGGTGACCGAGGAGTTTAGATAGAAACTGCCACCATAGGCATTACTGCCATCAGGCATGACGATGAGCAAGGGCGGGATCCGTCCCTGGACAATGAGACCATCCACCAATTCTGCCAGCCCCAGACCCTGGCCTGCGGGGGCGGTCCAAAGCTTATGCTTGGCCTTGAAGCCATGGAGGAGATACACCACCGGGTACCGCCTCTCTATCTCCAAGTCGTATTGGGGAGGGAGATACACGGTTACCGCCCGTCGGGACGGATCTCCCAAGAGATTGCCGGCCAGGGCCGGACTGTCAAGATACTCTTCTACAAGACGGGCCGCAGCGGGCTCTGCCATGAAGCTAAGCAAGATGCAGCCGAGCCAGACATAGACTAAACGACGGAGTCTCATTAAGGCCTTGGATCGCACCGGTCCTCCTTTTACCAAATCGCCCTCAACTGCCTGTTTATTTCTCTCATTCCCTGTTATACACAGGCGATGGAAATTAGTAGTGTTGATTTAGGCGAGAAGCCTAAAATTTGTCCTTTGAACGAAGCGAAATTCTCTGTTATGGAATAGGATCCTCGCCATCTCCGGCGGCGCCGGATGACAAAGCAAACAGTACCTCTATGGAACAACCCTCATGATCATGGCAAGGGGGG
>CAZARS010000024.1:0-2301 GCA_964487625.1 uncultured Desulfobacca sp. | reverse complement strand
CAAGATATCATTGTTTTGATTGCCACCTGGTATGAAGCGCTCACTACCGCCAGGTATTGTCAGGAAGACTTCGGGGCCAGTCCTGGCGTTCCATGAGGTCGGCTTTCAGGGAATTGTTGTACACGGCGGCACCGATGACCGCCCCCAGGAGGCAGCCGATGATGGCGGCGGTGAGGGAAGGGGAGACCAACAGGGCGATGCAGGTGCCGATACTGGCATAGGCGAGCGTAATGACGACCTGGGTGACGGAAATACCACAGCCCGGCACCAAGAGGCAGACCAGGACTAGAGCCAGGAGGCGGGCCCTCCAACTCCAAGGCAGTGTTCGTGGCCAGTGCTCGTATGACCGTCTCGTCCAGACGCGCCCCATCCAATTCTCCTAGGCCGCTTCGACTCAATAACCCTGGAGCCGCCAGGTGCAGGTAGCCAACAGCCAGAGTCCCAGGGCCAGACAAAATGCCGCTGCCGACCAAGCCAAGCGGGTACAGGCCTGGGGCTGCAAGTAGTATTGTCTTTTAATGAACTCCTGATTAACCACGGCAAACCCCGCCAACCCCCAAGCACCGTCCCGCCCGGGCAAGGGATTGGCCGGAAAATACCAAATCAACAGTAGACCGACAATGACCAGAATGTTGAGCAGCGTGAAAACCAAAGCCAGACCATGGCGGCGGGGGCGGGAGGCAGTAGCCTCCTGTCCGATCTCGTGCCATTGGTGATGCCAACGATAGGCTAACAGGCCGTTGACTGCGGCGAGACTCAGGAGGAGACCCAAAATCCAACCTTCACTGACCCAATGGCCGCTTTGGAGGTAAAATCCCAGGGTAAGGGGCAGGAGTCCCAAGACTAAGCCGCCCACTACTTCCCGGCCCTAGGTGAACCGCCAGAGACTGGCAGCTTGCCCGGCGGCCAGAACGGCAGCTAGGACCAGACTGCTGGGCAATCGCAGCGGGTAGCCATTGATCTGGGCCAACAACGTTCCAGACCAGAAGGCCAGCATGCCGCTACCCCAGAGGATGACACGCATATCCCAAATCATAATTGCCGACGGGCGCCTTGCGCCTCGGTTTTATTGTATAGTAAACTGGTGCCAATGCAAAGTCAGAGGGATAGCAAAGCCATGCACCATACCACAACAAGCCCCTGGCTCCCTGAACAGCCAACAGCCTGGCCGGCGGAGCTGGCGGACCGCTTGGCGATGTTAACGGCGATGGGCAAAAGCCTGGCGGCCCACGAACCGGCTTTGGTGGCTGCAGCAGGGGAGGATATCGGCACACCTTGCCGGGTGGCAGCCATGGAAGTCCAACTCGCAGCGCAGCATCTGCTGACCATGGCAGAGGAAGCGCCTTTGGTGTTAGGGAAAAAACCGTATGGCACGGTGGCCGCCATCTTTCCTTATGATGCAGCGCCGGTGATGCTGGCCCGGGTCGGAGGGGCCGCGATCTTGGGAGGCAATACCTTTCGCCTGAGCTTCTCATCCCAGACACCCCGCACTGCTGACATCCTGGCAGAGATGCTGGCTCCATACCCGTCCTGCCAACCCGTCTTGGGCCAGGACAACCGGACCTTCGGCGCCGCTTGTGTGAGCGACCCGAACGTGCAGGTCATGTTCATCTCCGGTGGGGGTAAGGTGGGGCGCCAATATGCCAAGCAGGCCCACCACTTCGCCAAATTATTTTTTGCTGGCCCCAGTGGCATGCCTGCGGCGATTCTGGGCGAGGATACCGCCGTGGAGCCGGCCGCCCGCTTTGTAGGACGCCGCGCCTTCATCAACGGCGGCCAATATTGCACTAGCCTGAAAAAGGTATACGTGGCGGCAGCCATTTATGAGCAGTTTCGAGAAGCCCTGCTCAGTTTCCTCCCCGAACTCAAGGTGGGAGACCCCCAAGACCCGGCGGTCTGGATCGGGCCCCTCAAAGTGGCCCGTACTCGGCAGGCGTTGCAGGCTGCCCTGGCCCGTTTACCCCAACCCCGCTTCCTCACTCACCCTGATTTCAGCGGCGCCTGTGTCCCGCCCATCATCTGTGAAGTGACAGACGTCCCTGATCTGGAAATGTTTGGGCCATTTTTAGCTCTCATTAAGGTAAAGGATATGGCTGCAGGTATCCGCCGCGCCATCTCTACCCGTTACCCTTTTGCCATCTCGCTTTTTGGCACGGTTTCCCCAGAGCAGCTCAGCCTCGTGCAGCAGACCTTCGGCATGGTTTATCTGAACCCGGATTTTACCTTCACCCCCTTGCGCCTGCCCTTTGGCGGCAAAGGTGACAGCGGTTGGATTTTAGAGAACCAGGCCGGCAGGTTAAA
>CAZARS010000023.1:27749-29280 GCA_964487625.1 uncultured Desulfobacca sp. | reverse complement strand
GGGTGGAACTGGTAAAGACCTTCCGGGCCTGCCGCGGCGCCCGGGAGCGGGAGAAGGTGCCAGGCACCCTACACCAGGGCATCCTCATGAACCTGGAGCGAGGGAACAACTTCGGTATCCCCCAAGACGACTACCTTATGCTGTTGGCCGATCTGGGCAAAGAGATGGAAGAGGACCCCGAGCAACCCTGCCCTGGTTTCTATGTGCCCGTGGATAAAGAGGGGGCGAATCTGCTGGTCACCATCAACGCCCGGGTGCCCTACGCCGAACCGGATAACTTAAAATTCTGGTGGCGTATCTTTTATGCGGCCAAAGAAGACTGGACTTTACCGGCGGTAAATTGGGACGGCGTCAACTGGGCTCTGTATACCGGCGATGATGCCAGCATGAAAATCGGCGTCGAGCGCATAATTGCCAATGCCCGGCGCCTGAAAGTGCAGAGTATCCTCTATCCGGAATGAGGCCACGCCTATTATGCAACCCGGTTCGGGTTCACCAACTGGTTCCCAGAGGTCTTTGAGGAGTTCCGAGTGCTCAGCATGTTCGATCTCCTCACCGAATATTTCCAGCAAGGGCGGATTAAGGTTGATCCAACGCGCCATCCTCAGTTAACCACGGTCCATGACCCCTGCAACTATGTGCGGAAATCCCAGCGGGCCTTTGGCGTCTCTTACGGCGACATGATCCGGGAATTGACAGCCCGCTGCTGCCCCAATCTGGTGGAGATGATCAATGACCCCTTAAACAACTATTGCTGCGGCAATGGCGGCGGGGCCCAGGTCATGCCTTACGAAGCCGAACGCCTGAAACACGGGCAATACAAAGCCGACCAGATCAAGGCCAGCGGGGCCGAGTTGGTCATCGCCCCCTGCCATAATTGCCGGGAACAGATCAGGAATTTTCTCCCGAAACACTGCGATCTGGGTGATAATTATAAAGATACCAAATATCTCTGGGAGGTCATTGCCGATAGCCTCATCTATGAACCTTGGAGTCCTGAGGAGATCGCGGCGGCCCATCAGGCCAGGGATGAGCAGTTCGCCAAATTCGGGGTGGAGCTCGAGGAGCTGGAATAGCTTCAGGCACAATCTCTTTTCCGGCCTTAACCAAGGCAAATGGCAAGAGATCGCGTGGCCCTGGACACCAAGCCCGCCGCCATACCCCGCAAGGCAAACCGGCTTTATGGGTTAGACCGCCAGGCCAGGAGATTAGGTTATGACCCAGGCAGCCCAGGAAAAAAAGCGGAAATTCACTTATGGGGATTATCTGAACTGGCCAGAGGAGGGGCGCTGGGAGCTCATCAACGGCGAAGCCTGGGCCATGACACCGGCCCCCTCTGTTTTGCATCAACGCATTGTGCGGGAAATCCTCACGCAAATCAATCCATTGCTCCGGGACGGTCCTTGTGAAGTATTTGCCGCCCCTTTTGATGTCCGTTTGCCCGAAGCAAGTGAAGTCGACGAGGACATCGCCACTGTCGTCCAACCTGATCTGGCCATTATTTGCGATCCTGCCAAACTGGACGACAAGG
>CAZARS010000023.1:24031-27649 GCA_964487625.1 uncultured Desulfobacca sp. | reverse complement strand
GGGAAGGGACAAGGGAAGAGGTCAAGCCCTCCGGGAGGGAAGCATGACCCAGGCGTTCCTGTCAGAAAAAAGAAATAAATCAAGGGGATTACTCAACCTGGCCAATTAAGGTATTTATAACAGCACGGCATCTGGCTGAGGAGAATTATGACCACCTGATTCTCTTGACAATCCCACTCTGCAACCCTAAGCCCTGCCACCAGGAAACCTACCTGCCTTTGCACCTGGCGCCCCAATCTTACCAAGCCAAAATTTTGCATGGCTAGCCTGTGAACAAGTATTAGCCAGGGATTTCCTTAAAATTCCGTAACATCTCGAAAGGTTTTTTATTTTTTCGGGGGTGGTAAGTTTGGTTTCGCCGTGGCCCTGACTGGGATGGCTTGACAGCCTGAAAAGATATTTTATAATATGACGCTATGTTCATTTAATGAAAGGAATATTCATAGGACAGAGGATGATGTCGGAAAAGCTCTCCCGCCGAGAGCGAGAAAGATTGCGGCAGCGGCAGGAAATCCTGGCCGCCGCCCTGGAGCTCTTTGCCCAGCGGGGTTACCATCATGTGGCCATGCAGGAAATTGCCGAAAAGGCCGAATTTGCCATCGGCACCCTATATAAATTTTTTAGGAATAAAGAGGAATTATATCGGGCCCTGGTCTTGGACCAGTGTGACCAAATTGAGGCCAGGCTGCGCCAGGTCTTGCATGATGCTGAAGACGAAGTCGACAAGCTGCGGGCCTATGTGCGGGCCAAAATGGCCTGGTGTCGCCAGAATCTGCCGTTTGTGCGCTTATTCCTGGCGGAGAGCAGGGGAGTCAGTTTTAATTTAAAGGCCAGCCTCAATGACGAACTGCGGCAACGTTATTATGCCTTTATCGAGCATGTGGCCCAGGTTTTCCAGCAAGGCTTTGCCCGCGGCCGTTTCCGGCGCATTGCTGCGCCGTATTTTCTGGCAGTGGCTTTGGACAGCGTCATGGATGCCTACCTCTTGCTGTGGCTGGACGCCCCGGAGCGGCACCCCTATCCCGATGATCCCGATGCTATCCTGGGCCTCTTTTTTCATGGGCTGCTCATGCCCGAGGATGAGGCCGGGCCGGTTGGCGAACAACTGCCAGGTGAGAGAGAGTAAGACAAATGATGAGAGTTATCTGGCAAGAGATCTTGGGGCTGGCAGCTCTTGGGGTCTTGTTGGCGGTTCTGGGCGGCTGCGGCCATGATCCGGGTCAGCAGGGTGGACCACCGCCGGTCCCGGAAGTAGCCATCGTCACTGTACAGCCCCAACCGGTGGAGTTGACCACGGAGCTGCCGGGTCGGACCTCTGCCTATCTGGTGGCGGAAATCCGGCCTCAGGTCAACGGCATTATTCAGAGACGTCTTTTTCGGGAAGGGGCCGAGGTAAAGGCCGGGCAGTTGCTTTATCAGATCGATCCTGCCCCTTTTCAGGCGGCGTATGATTCGGCCAAGGCCTCCCTCGGCAAAGCCCAGGCCAATCTGCCGGCGGTGCGTCTCCGGACTGAACGCTATAAAGAGTTATTAGCCGACCGAGCGGTCAGTCGCCAGGATTATGATGATGCGGCCGCGGCCCTGGAGCAGGCCCAGGCCGAGATCAAGTACTGGCAGGCGGCGGTGGCTGCGGCCCGCATTAATCTGGGCTACACCCGGGTCACTGCCCCCATTTCCGGGCGGATCGGCAAGTCCAGTGTCACGGATGGGGCCCTGGTGACGGCGTATCAGCCTACCGCCTTGGCCACCATCCAACAGTTGGACCCCATTTATGTGGACGTAACCCAGGCCTCTGCTGATGTACTCCGGCTGCAACGTCAGATGGCCGTCGGCCAATTGAGTCCGGAGGGGAAAAACAGCCGGAAGGTGCGCATCCTCCTGGAAGATGGTACGGAGTATCCTCTGCCCGGCCTGTTGCAATTCCGTGACATCACCGTGGATCCCACCACCGGTTCGGTAACGGTGCGTATCGTCGTGCCCAATCCCCAGCATCTCCTCTTGCCGGGCATGTTTGTCCGGGCCGTGGTTCAGGAGGGGATTGCCCCCCAGGCTATCCTGGTCCCCCAACAGGGGGTGAGCCGCAACCCCAAAGGAGAGGCCGTTGCCCTGCTCGTGGATGATACGGGCGTGGTCCAACAGCGCCTGCTGACCCTCGATCGGGCCATCGGTGCCTCTTGGCTGGTCAGCGCCGGCCTCAAACCCGGCGAGCGCCTCATCGTTGAGGGTATGCTGAACGTGCGCCCCGGCGTCGCGGTCCGGGCGGTTCCCTGGGAAGGGGCCAAACCCGGCCCGGCGTCCATGGGGGCCATACCCACGCCAGCCAGAGTGAATTAACGGAGGGCGGTGATGTTATCGAACTTTTTTCTGGACCGCCCGGTCTTTGCCTGGGTCATTGCCATCATCATGATGCTGGCCGGTGGGTTGGCCATCTACAATCTGCCCATCTCCCAATACCCGCCCATTGCACCGCCGTCCATCGCCATTGATGCCTTTTATCCCGGGGCTGCGGCTGAAACCGTAGAGAACAGTATTGTGCAGATCATCGAACAGAAGATGACCGGCTTTGACAAGCTGCTCTACATGTCGGCCACCAGTGATGCCTCCGGGGCCGGGCGCATCGAACTTACCTTTGCGCCGGGGACTGATCCTGACCTGGCCTGGGCCCAGGTGCAGAACAAGCTGCAGCTGGCCATGGCCAGCCTGCCCGATACAGTGCAACGCTCCGGCGTCAAGGTCAGCAAATCCACCCGGAACTGGCTGCTCATCGTGGGTTTGACCTCCGAAGACGGCAGTATGAATGAGTTTGACCTGGCAGACTATGCCCAGGCCAATATTGAACAGGTGCTGGCTCGGGTGCCAGGCGTGGGGGAAGTGGAGACCTTTACAACCCAATATGCCATGCGCATCTGGATCAATCCGGAGAAACTTACTGATTTCCGGATGACCATGGAGGACGTGGTCCGGGCCCTGCAAGCGTATAATGTGGAGGTCTCGGCCGGTCAGTTTGGCGGCATCCCGGCCGTGCCCGGCCAGCGTCTGAACGCCTCCATTATCGTCCAGAACCTCCTCAAGACGCCGGAGGAATTCGCCGCCATCCCCTTGCGGACCAACCCGGATGGCTCCATTGTCCGGGTGCGGGATGTGGGCCGCGCCGAGCTGGGCACGGAGCGTTACGGCAGCACGGTCCTGTATAATGGCCAACCAGGGGCTGCTTTGGCGGTGCGCCAGGCCGCGGGGGCCAATGCCCTGGCCACCGCCGACGCCGTCAAGGCCAAGATGGCGGAGCTGTCCAAGTATTTCCCACCTGGCATGAAGGTCACCTATCCTTATGACACCACTCCCTTCGTGAAGGTGGCCATCAACGAGGTGGTCTGGACCCTATTCGAGGCCATTTTCCTGGTCTTTCTGGTGATGTTTCTCTTCCTGGGCAACTTCCGTTCCACCTTGATCCCCACCCTGGCCGTCCCGGTGGTTATTCTCGGAACCTTCGCCGTCTTGGGACTGTTGGGGTTTTCCATCAACATGCTCACCATGTTCGCCATGGTATTAGCCATTGGGTTGTTGGTGGATGACGCCATTGTGGTGGTGGAAAACGTGGAACGGGTGATGCGGGAGCAG
>CAZARS010000023.1:21183-23981 GCA_964487625.1 uncultured Desulfobacca sp. | reverse complement strand
CACCAGCGCTTTGATCGGCATCGGTTTGGTGTTGGCGGCTGTCTTCGGTCCCATGGCTTTTTTTGGCGGCTCCACCGGCGTCATCTACCGACAGTTCTCGGTGACCATCATCGCCGCCATGCTGTTGTCGGTAGTGGTGGCCCTAATTCTGACGCCGGTATTGTGTGCTTCTCTGCTCCAACCGGTGGCGCCCGGCCACAGTCCGGCGGAAAGCGGTTTCTGGCTTTGGCGCCCCTTCTTCCGGTGGTTTGACCACAGCTTCGGGTGGCTCCGGGAGAAATACGTCGGGGCGGTCGGCCGGATACTCGCCGCCAAGCTGCGTTATCTGGTTATTTACCTGCTCATCGTTGTGGCCCTGTTTTTCATCTTTAAGCGTTTGCCCACCGCCTACCTGCCCCAGGAGGATCAGGGCATCATGTTTGTCCAAACATTCCTGCCGCCCGGTTCTACCTTGGAGCAGACCCAGGAGATCCAGGATCAGGTCCGGCAGTATTTCTTGGAGGATGAAAAAGACGCCGTAGCTTCTATCTTCACCGTCGCCGGCCGGGGTTTTTCCGGGGCCGGACAGAACGTCGGTCTGGCCTTTGTTAAACTCAAGGATTGGCATGACCGCCCCGGTGATAACCTGAAAGTCAATGCCCTGGTGGCCCGGGCCATGGCCAAATTCTCCCGCTTCCGCAATGCCCGGGTCTTCGCCTTTCCACCCCCGGCCGTCCTGGAATTAGGCCGAGCCGGCGGCTTTGACTTTCAGCTGCAGGATCGGGCCGGCTTGGGCCACGGTGCGCTGATGCAGGCCCGGAACCAACTGCTGGCTCTGGCCGCCCAGGACCCACGCCTGGTGCGGGTCCGCCCCAGCGGTCTGGAAGATGTGACCCAATTCCGGATTGACGTAGATTGGGAAAAGGCCGGAGCCCTGGGGGTGCCCATCAACACTATCCACCACACCATTTCATCAGCCTTTGGCAGCGCCTATGTCAACAACTTCATCCAGGGCGGTCGGGTCAAGCGGGTCTATGTCCAGGCCGATGCCCCCTTCCGCATGCTGCCCAAAGACCTGGAGCATCTGTATGTGCGCAACGCCGCAGGGACGATGACGCCTTTTACGGCCTTTGCCTCGGGGTATTGGTTCCAGGGCGCACCGCTCCTGGAACGCTACAACAGCTTTCCCTCGGTGAACATCTGGGGAGAACCGGCCCCAGGCCGCAGCTCCGGCGAGGCCATGCGGGCCATGGAAGAGATCGTCGCCAAACTGCCTAAAGGCATCGGCTACGATTGGACCGGCATTTCTTATCAGGAGCGGATGGCCAAGGCCCAGACCGGCCTGCTTTACACCTTTTCCGTCATCGTCATCTTCCTCTGTCTGGCCGCCCTCTATGAGAGCTGGACCGTGCCCATCTCCGTGATGTTGGCCCTGCCCCTAGGCGTGATCGGCGGCGTCGTGGCCTCCTGGTTGCGGGGTCTGCCCAACGACGTCTACTTCCAGATCGGGCTCCTCACCGTGTTGGGACTGACCACCAAGAACGCCATCCTCATCGTCCAGTTTGCCATGGCCAAGACCGCGGAGGGCATGGGACTGTGGGAGGCCACCCTGACAGGAGCCAAGTTACGGTTGCGGCCCATTGTCATGACCTCTCTGGCCTTCGGCTTTGGCGTCCTGCCCCTGGCGCTGGCTCGCGGCGCCGGAGCCGGGGCCCAGCAGGCCATCGGCACCAGTGTATTGGGCGGCATGATCACGGCCACCTTCCTGGCCATCTTCTTCATTCCCCTCTTTTATGTGGGCGTGGTGCAGATCTTCGGCAGGAAACAACGCCCGGTCGGGGCCGCAGGCAAAGATGCGGGGGAGGGCGACAACCATGTTGAATAAATCTTTTGCTTTCCTGGTGTTGGGCTGCTGGTTGCTCCTGGGTTGCAACCTGGCCCCGCAATACAGCCGGCCGGTGGCGCCCATACCTGCGGCCTGGCCGAGCGGTCCGGCCTATCAGGAGACGGTATCCAAGCCGGATTTGCCCATGGCCAGCGACCTGGAGTGGCGCCAATTTTTTATGGACCCGCGGCTCCAGGAGATCATCTCCCTGGCCCTGGCCAACAACCGGGATCTGCGGCTGGCAGCCCTACAAGTGGAACGGGCCCGGGCTCTCTATCGGGTGCAGCGGGCCGAGACCATGCCCACCGTGGCCGCCGAAAGCAGCGGTGGTCGGCAGCGGGCCAAGCTCAGCGGCACCACGGGTCTGGTGACCATTGAAGAATATCGGGTTAATCTGGGCATCACGGCCTGGGAACTGGATTTCTTCGGCCGGTTGCGCAATCTGAGCCAGAAAGCCCTGGAAGAATATCTGGCCACGGCACAGGCTCGCCGCAGCGCCCAGATTGCCCTGTTAGCCGAGACGGCCCGGGCCTATCTGACTCTGGCCGCCGATCGGGAAAACCTGGAACTGGCCCGGGCCACCCTGGAGACCCAGCAACAGGCTTACGAATTGATCCGTCGGCGCTGTGAAGTGGGACTGGCCCCAGAATTGGACCTGCGCCAGGCCCAAACCCGGGTGGAAGCAGCCCGGGTGGACGTGGCCCGTTATACTGAACTGGCCGCCCAGGATGAAAACGCCCTCAATCTTCTGGCCGGCACTCCGGTGCCGCCGGCCCTCTTGCCCCGGAAATTAAGCGATATCAAGACATTCCCGGAGGTGGCCCCTGGTCTACCCTCCGACATCCTCCTGCAACGCCCGGATATCCTCCAGGCCGAAAACCTTTTGAAGGCTGCCAATGCCAATATCGGCGCGGCCCGGGCGGCTTTCTTCCCA
>CAZARS010000023.1:14026-21172 GCA_964487625.1 uncultured Desulfobacca sp. | reverse complement strand
GTATTGCCCTGACCTCCACCCTCGGCACGGCCAGCGGCGATCTTACCGGCTTGTTTGGACCCCACTCCGCAGTGTGGAATTTTACCCCCAGAATCACGCTGCCCATCTTTGACGCCCGGACCTGGCCAGCCTTGCGGGCTGCCAAGGTGGACCGGGAACTGGCTCTGACCTCCTATGAGCGGGCCATCCAGGTAGCCTTCCGGGAAGTAGCCGACGCCTTGGCCGCTCAGGGTACCCTGGGCGAACAGGTCAAAGCCCAACAGGCCCTGGTGACCGCCAACCAACAGACCTACCGGCTGGCCCAAGCCCGTTATGATAAAGGGATTGATATCTTTTTGAATGTTCTGGACGCCCAGCGTTCCTTTTACGCTGCCCAACAAGGGCTCATCGCCCTTCATCTGGCCAAACTGGCCAACCAGGTGCGCCTTTACGCCGTCCTGGGCGGCGGCACCACCGGCAACTAATCACAGCCAGAAACGTGGCCATAGGCCACGACACCTCCTTGCCTGACAGGGTCAAACAAAAAATTGCTCCCCTTCCCTCATCTTGCCCTTCTTCTGCGGGCGGGTAGAGTTAAAAAACGAACAACTAGCCAGTTGAGCGCCACTTGATGGGAAGGGAGTTGCTGACACTCGTAGCTCTGATTAGTTGCATAGTGGCGATTACTTGGAGTCTAAAGGATGGTAAGGGTTAGACAGGTCGGCCTACCATGGCGATGGCTCTGACGGCAGTTCCAAAATTTCTTAGCTGCCTGTCTCCACACCCTTTTTGTCCAGGGCTGTCCAAGTCGTAGCCGTGGACAGCCTTTGGGAGTGGACGGACCGGGCCCTGCCGGCCGCTGGCTGGGATTGCTATGGAAGGGGCGGGCAGAGATGAAGCTAGCGCAGGCGGCGGTTTTCCCCCACCCGCACCGTTACCCGCTTGGCGTCAAAATATTCCAAGAGAGGGATGGCAAATTTGCGGCTAGTCTGGGTCAAGTCTTTGAATTGGGGCACGGAAATCTGGCCGTGTTCTTGCAGATAGGCCACCAGTTTCTCCTGCAGGGCAGCCATGGTGGTCTGATGGAAAAGGAGATCTTCTTTAACCTTGACTAACCTCCCCTGGCTGATGAGGAGCTTGAGGATTTCCTCCAGACGGCTGCCGCTGGTGCGCAGGGCGGCCTCCAGTTCTTTCAGGGTCGGTGGCGTCAGGTTGCCCTTTTGATACAGGTCTTCCACCTTTTGGGCCAACTGTTCTTGATCTTCCTGCAATACTACCTTGTGGCTGGCCAAGCGCACCAGCTCCTTGTCCACCACCAGCCGCTGTTGGCGTTCCAGATCCTGCAGGAGGTAATTGAACAGTCTGACTTCCAGTTCGGCGGGGAGACGGCGGCGTAGCTCTTCTTTGGAGAGGCCCAGTTTGAGGGGTTGGTTCTGGTGAAAGGCCTTGAGGAGGGTCGTAGCCTGATTTTGCAGGTCTTTAACCACTCTAGTCAGGGCATAGCGATTATTGTCGCTGTCATAGAGGATCGCCTGGCCGCTGCTGACTAAGCGAGCCAGGAGGGGTTCCACTTCCGCAGCGTTCAAAGCCGACAATTGTACTAACTCCTGTTGGGAGAGACCGGCCGCGCCCGCCTCCTGGAGGAAATAGGTAAGGCGGGCTTCTTCTGAGCAGGTCTCGAGAAATTCCAGCCCCTTGATGATGTCCTCCTGGTGGCGCCGGTGTTTAGGGGGGTGGATATGAAGGAAATGGCCACCGCCGATGGTCAGAGCCGGCGAGACCTGGCGGATGACATAGCGATCAAAAGGTTTCACGGCCAGGGGTTCGGTGAGGAGAAACTGCACCAAGCCCCGGCTGCCGGGCGGCAGCTCATCCTGGTCCAGGAGCACGGCCACGGCCACCTGTTCGCTGGTGCCGGTGTGCAGCCTGACCTCCCGGCGGTTCTTCAGGGGCCGGCCAGCGCTGGGCAAGATCTCCAGGCGAGCGTCCAGCCGCAGGGTACCCAAAAGGGCGCCGGGGGTCGCCACCACCATACCCCGGGCCAGTTCCACCCGGTCCACCCCTTGGAGATTAATGGCGGTGCGGGAGCCGGCCAGGGCTTCTTCAACATTCTCATCATGCACCTGGATATTCCGCACCCGGGCCTTGAACTGCGGCGGGTAGATCTCTACCTGATCCCCCACCCGGAGGCGGCCGGAAATGGCGGTGCCGGTCACCACCGTGCCGAAACCTTTGATGGTAAAAACCCGGTCAATGGGCAGACGGAAGATGCCGGTAACGGGTTTGGGTTCAATGGTGGCACAGATGTCCGCCAAGGTCTTGAGCAACTCCTCCTGACCCTGGCCGGTGACGGCCGAAAACCGGACGATGGGAGCACCCTCCAGGAACGTCCCTGCCAGGAAAAGGCGGACGTCTTCCTCCACCAATTCCAGCCAATCCTCTTCCACCAGGTCAACTTTGGTGAGCACCACCAGACCCCGCTTGACTTGTAACAACTGGCAGATTTCCAGATGTTCCCGGGTCTGAGGCATAACCCCTTCATCTGCGGCAATGATCAAGGCCACCAAATCCATGCCGCTGGCCCCCGCCAACATATGGCGGACAAAGCGCTCATGCCCCGGCACATCCACGATGCCCAGGCGCTGGCCGGTGGGCAGTCGTAGAGAGGCAAAACCCAATTCAATGGTAATCCCCCGGGCTTTTTCCTCTTTTAACCGGTCGGTGTCAATGCCGGTGAGGGCCTTGATGAGGGAGGTCTTGCCGTGATCAATGTGTCCGGCCGTGCCCAAGATAATCGGTGGTAAGATCTGGTTTGGTGTTTCCATAAAAAGTTATTCTCGAGTGCTGCCTCTAGTGCCTTAATATTCAAGGGGAGCGGTCAGCGGTCGTCCTCCAGGAGTGTGGTCTTTTTTTTGAGATACCGAACCGTGCCGTAACTGACCAGACTGATGAGGAAGATGGCCAGCCAGAGGGTATCCACGGTAAGCGTCCGCGCTACCACGAGGCGATTGAGGAGGTGCAGGCTGAAAAAGATGCTGATCATGGCCAAAAAGGAAGAATATTCCCTCTTCAGGACGCTGCGCCAGGAAAATTTCAAGTCCGGAGTCTGCCAGAGGCGAAGCCGGGGGATGAAGAGGGGGGTCTGGGCCGCCCAAGTCTGGAAGGCCTCGCCGAACTTCTTCTGCAGAAAGGCTTCTTCGGCGAACATAATCTTCTCATAATACAGCCAGAAGACCAGGCAGAAAATGAGGGTTAGCCACCAGACCCGGAGGAACAAGGCGATGCCCAGCCACATGAGAAAATTGCCCAGGTAGAGGGGGTGCCGGACCAGGGAATACATACCGGAAGTGTTCAATACCGCGGCCACTTGCTTCCGGGTATTGCGGCCGGAAGTGCCCAGGGGGACGTATCCCACGGTGACCATGCGGATGAGCAACCCGAGGCTTGAGACCCCCAAGCAGCTGAGCTCCCAGACCCGGCCAGGCAAATGGTGTCCCGGCATCTGCGATAGATCATACAGAGTCGCCAGGCAAACGATCAGGAGGAGGAGTGGGAGATAGCTCCGCCACCGGAAGAACCAATTACCCAGCCGGACAAATTCCTCCGTCATGGCCATGGCGTGGCCCTCCTCCATAAACCGTCCAAGGCAAGTGTGCCAGGGTGGCTCTCAATAGACAACGGCATATTTTTCCCAGTGAAAGTTGGCGTTATTGACGATGACAATCTTGCGCTGGTATCGTCGTTCTAATTGTTCCAAGAAAGCGCTCCCCAGCTCCAAGAGGACATTGGCCAATTCGGGGTGCACTTCTACAGTGACCTGCTCGCTCCCCACGGTCCCCAACCTGGCGGCCAGATCCCGGAGGATTTCAAAGGCCACCGATGTCCGGGAGCGGATGAAGCCCTTCTGTTCGCAGTACGGGCAGGGCTCGGTGAGCATGTGGTGGAGGCTCTCCCGGGAGCGCTGGCGGGTCATCTCCACCAACCCCAATTCGGACATCTTCAGGATACTGGTCTTGGCTCGATCCTTTTTCACGGCCTCCTTGAGGGCATTATACACCTTTTCCCGATTGGCCTCTTTTTCCATGTCAATAAAATCAATAACAATAAGGCCACCGATATTGCGCAACCGGAGCTGGTAGGCGATCTCCTTGACCGCCTCCAGGTTGGTCTTCAGGATGGTCTCTTCCAGATTATGTTTGCCCACATAGCGGCCAGTATTGACGTCGATGACCACGAGGGCTTCGGTGGGCTCGATGATAATATAGCCTCCGGACTTGAGCCAGACCTTTTTCCCCAGGGCCCGCTGTAACTCGATTTCGATGTCATAATACTCGAACAAAGGTTCCGGCCCCTGGTAGAGCTCCACGTTCAGCTTCATCCAGGGCTGGAATGATTCTACAAAGTTAAGGATTTTGGCATGGGTCTCCACATCATCCACAATGAGGCGGTCCACTTCTTTGGTGAATAGGTCGCGCACAACCCGGAGGACGATATCCAATTCTCGGTGAAGAAGGGAAGGAGTGGGGGCGGTCTCTTTTTTGCGGAGGATGTTTTTCCAGATCTGCAGGAGAAACTCCAACTCATCCTGGAGCTTGTCCACCTGCACACCTTCGCTGGCGGTCCGGGCGATAAGGCCGCAGTCGGGGGGTTTGATGGCCAGGAGAGCTTCTTTCAGCCGCTGGCGTTCCCCTTCATCGGTGATACGGCGGGAGACGCCGACATGATTGACCGTGGGCATGAGGACCAGATTGCGACCTGGCAGGGTAATATGAGAGGTGAGACGGGCGCCCTTGCCATATAACGGCGGTTTGGCCACCTGCACCAGGACTTCCTGCCCTTCTTGCAGGATATCTTCAATGGGCACGGCCTGGGAACAGACGCAAGAGGCGGCTAAGGGCAGATGGTGCCGGTCGCTATCCTCTTTGCGCCATTCTCCATAGAAATCCTCATAATGCTCTACCACATCGGCCACATAGAGAAAGGCTGAGCGCTCCAAACCCACGTCCACAAAGGCCGCCCCCATGCCCGGTAAGACCTTAATCACCTTGCCTTTGTATATATTGCCGATCAAGGAGCTTTCCGCCTCCCGCTCAATATAGAGCTCCACCACGTTGCCGTTTTCCAACAAGGCACCGCGGCTCTCAAAGGGGGAGACATTGATGATCAACTCACTGGCCATGGGCTATTTCTCGGTGGTTGCGGTTAAACGATCTCGTTGGGCCAGGGCTCCTTGGTGATATCCAGGTTCCGGGCCACTGACTCCGGCAACTGGAACAGGGCCGCCACCAGGTCAGTTATTTTGATATTATCTCTGTCGCGCCAACGGATCACAAGATCAACCTGGGTGTCCCCGTGCCACTGCAAGTCCAACACCAGGGGCCTGATATCGATCATTTTGGTTTCTTTTGGTTTTTTCCGCTCGGCGAAGAACCGGGAACTTTGCAGAAAAGCATCAGCCCGTTCTTGGGTCAGCACCGGCGTCGGGCTGGCCACCCGATAGAAATGCAGTTGAGAAGATGGCGCCTTCTGGTCTCGGGTCAAGGATTCCACTTTTAAGATGGACAGCCCGGGCGGCAGGGCCTGGTTAAGGCTCATCTTTATGTCCGCGGGGTCAAGGAATGCCGTTAATTCAATATCCGCAGTCTCATGACGGCTGGCCACTCCCACGGGGAGAGCCCCATGAAACGACACCCGGGGGAGAGGATGAAAGCCCTGACTAAAATGAAGCGGCAAGCCAGCCCGTCGCAGGCTGCGATAAAAAACCTGCATGAGCTCCAGGTGGCTGAGCCACCGGGCTTCAGCCAGCTTGGCATAGTGCAGGCGGTATCGTCTTACCCAGGTTGGGTTGTGGGTTACGGCTAATGGGACCGTCGGGGCCGGGATTGAGCCGTTCTCGAGGTGGGGCTGCACCGTCTGCCAATCGCAGACGCCGCAGTCCAGGCAGCCCACCTGCCGGCAGTCGGGCGTCTGGACGGCTTCCCAAGCCCGGCGGCGCTCCGCCAAAAGAAAGGCTCGATTGACCCCCATGTCCAAATGTTCCCAAGGCAGGACTTCGTCCTCCCGACGTTCCCGCAGATACGCTTCAGCCTGGATCTTGTGGTGGGCCAAGGCCTGTTGCCAGAGATCGACCCGGTAATGCTCGGTCCAGGCGTCAAACCGGCAGCCTAAACGGTGGGCCGTCAGCAGGACCGGCGCCAGACGGCGGTCGCCTCGGGACAAGAGGCCCTCCAGCCAACTCTGGCTGGCAGGATTCCATTTTATCTCGATATGCTTGTGCTTGAGGAGCTCCTTACAGAAGTGCAGGCGTTCCTGGCTCTCTTCCCGGGAAAGCTGCCGTTCCCATTGCAAGGGGGTGTGGGGTTTAGGAATAAAGGTATTGATGGCCACATGCAGATGGGCCTTTTTGGAAATGTCTCGGGCCACAGCCAAGGCCCGCCGGCAGAGGTCTGCCATGGCCTCCAGGTCCGAGCGTTCTTCCATGGGGAAGCCGATCATGAAATAGAGTTTCAACAGTTGCCAGCCGGCCTCAAAGGCCCGGCGCACTGTGGCTAAGATCTCCTCCTCCTGCAGATTCTTGTTAATGGCCCGACGCAACCGGTCACTACCAGCCTCAGGCGCAATGGTAAAACCGGTTTTCCGCACTCGCTTGATCTGTTCGAGGAGGTTGGTCTCTAAGGTATCAGCCCGCAGAGATGGCAGGGAGAGGGCAACACGCTGGGGGGCCAGGCGATCCATGAGACTACTCATGAGGTAAGGGAGACAACTGTAATCACCGCTGCTTAGGGAGAGCAGGGAGACTTCTTCAAACCCGCTGGCCGCTAAGGCCGCCTCGGTCCACGCCAGGATGAGGTCTGGATCCCGCTCCCGCACCGGCCGGTAAATCATGCCAGCCTGACAGAAACGGCACCCCCGCGTACACCCCCGGGCAATCTCCACATTCAAACGATCATGGACAATCTGCACCAAGGGCACCAATGGTCGGGGCGGTCGGGGCGCACAATTCAGATTAGCTACCAATCGCCGCATCACCCGGGGTTGTGACCCCAAAGCCTGGATTTCCAACAGTTGTCCATTGTTATCATACACCGGCGCAAAGAGGGCAGGGACATAAACCCCCGGAATCTCGGCTAGGGCCCGATATAATTCCTGGCGCCTGCCCTTGGCTTG
>CAZARS010000023.1:9225-14016 GCA_964487625.1 uncultured Desulfobacca sp. | reverse complement strand
AACACCGCGGCTGCGATCTCCAGAATCGCCTCTTCGCCGTCGCCCACCAAGATGGCATCGAAAAATGGGGCCACCGGCTCCGGGTTGCCGCACACCGGTCCCCCGGCAATAACCACCGGTTCTCGGTCCCGCCGGGCTGCGGCCTCCAACGGAATACCGCCCAACTCCAGCATGGTCAGGACGTTGGTATAGCTGAGCTCATACTGTAAGCTGAAACCCACCAGGTGGAAGGCCGATAATGGCGTCCCCGACTCTAAGCTGGTGAGGGGCAGACCTTGGCGCCGGAGCAGCTCCTCCAGGTCATGGGCCGGGGCATAGGCCCGTTCGGCCCAAATATGCTCTTGACTATTCAAGATATGATAAAGCAGTTCCAGACCCAAATGGGACATACCGATTTCGTAGAGATCCGGGAAAAGCAGCGCCACCCGCAACTGCACCTCACGGGGGTCCTTATGCACTGCGTGGCACTCCGTCCCCAAGTAACGTCCCGGTTTCTGGACAAAGGGTATGAACAAAGGTTGGGGAGCGATGGTTCTTACTCCATTTAGTGGTTAGTGTTCGGCCGGAAACTAACATGGCTGGCCAATGAGTTTGCCCAAGCCAATCATGGTTAGAAATAACCTAAAAAATGATTTATTATTCCCCTCACTCCAACTCTCTCCCTGCGTAGCGGGGGAAGGGAGCTGAGGACTTTCCGGCTAAAAACTTGTTAATAACTTGATTATTAGATTAATTTTTACTTGATCTCAACTCTCTCCCCACGCCGCCGAGAGAGGGAGCTAAGGACTTTTTGGCTGGACACTGACGAAAAGCAAGAGATATTACTTCCTTGCGTCTTGGCCCCTGTTTTGCGCCTGCTGCACCAAGCGCAGGGCCGCACCGAAATCCAAGGTCCCGGCATAGAGGGCCTTGCCGGTAATGACCCCGATGACGCCATCCTGGGCCAAGGGCAAGAGGTTGGCAATATCCTCAAGATTGCTCACTCCTCCCGAGGCGATGACCGGCGTCGGCACGGCCCGGGCTAGACGGCGGGTCGCGTCGAGATTGGGACCGGTCTGCATCCCATCCCGGTGGATATCCGTATAAATAAAGACCGCAGGCTGCAGGGGAGCCAGCGCCTGGGCCAGGGTCACCGCCTCCACATTGCTCTCCTCAACCCAGCCCTCCACGGCCAACTTGCCGTCCCGGGCGTCCAGGGCGATGGCAATCTGGCCGGGAAAGCGCTGCAAAGCCTCTTCAGTGAGCTGGCGGTTTTTCAGGACGGCGGTCCCCAGGATCAGGCGGTCCACCCCCATATCCCGATACAGGGCTAGATCGTCCAGGGTCCGCAGCCCCCCACCCAGCTCCATGGGTATGGTCAGCCGTTGGCGGATCTGGGCAATGGCCTTGATATTCATAGGCCGGCCAGCAAAGGCGCCATCCAGATCCACCACATGCAGCCAACTGGCCCCAGCTTCCTGCCAGCGTACCGCCATAGCCGCCGGATCGTCCCCATAGACCGTGGCCTCATCCTTCAGACCCTGACGCAACCGGACACACTTGCCTTCTTTGATATCCACTGCGGGTATGATCAGCATGGTCTTCCTTTATCAAAATTAAATATATATTAATAACTTATTAGACAAAAATGTGCAAGCAAAAGTCCTCGCCGCTAAGAGCGTTGACAAAAAATGCAGTTTTTCTAAATTGTTATACCTTATCCGGCAGATTGCCAGAGCTGGCTCTGCCAACGCCAACCGTTGTCCCCCAGTTCCACCAGCAGCCAACCACAGCCACTGTGGCTGGCATTGGCCAAGGGCTCGGGCCGGACCACCGTAGTGCCCATCTGCACTTCGGGATAACGCCAGGCCGTGGCCGGCACCCCCACCTGGTGCCATGACTCCCACTGCAGCCGGCTGGCCTGGTGGACATGGCCATGGAGCAACAGCACCTGGGCCCGGGGCCGCAGCAGCTCCCAGAGCGGCTCCACTCCCACCGTCCGCCATCCCCAGGGAATATAAAGGGGGTATAAGGGTGCATGGGTCACGAGTAGCAGGGGCGTGTCCGCAGAGAGTTGGGTCAATTCTTGAGCCAACCAGGTCAGGAGGGACGGAGTCAGTCCGAAGGTCCCGGTCGTGGGGCTGATCCGGCAGTCCAGCCCCAGGCAATGGATACCTCTGTAACCAAAAGAGAAAACTCCCCCTGGAGGGCCGCCCTCCCCTCGAACCCCAGTGACCGGATCGTGCTCCCCCGGCAGAATAAGGCAGGGAGGGTGCAATCCTGCTAGGATTTCCTGGCCCAAGTGCCAGGCCCAGGGCTCGCCGCTCTGGGTCAGATCCCCCAGAAAAAAGGCCAGATCCACCGGCGGCTTCAGGGCATTGATCTCGGCTACTGCTGTCTCCAGGTTGGCTGCGGCCCAGCGCCCCGCCGGACCCTCTCTCAGGTGGGCATCACTGAGGCAGGCCAGGCGTGCCACTTCCCCCTGCAGCCCCTGGGACTGGGCCACACCCAACCCCAGGGTCCATCCCACCGCCCCAGCTGCTAGGCCCGTTCCCATAAGTTGTAAAAAAGTCCGTCGTTTGATCACACCGCCCTCCCCTGAGGGTTGTAGCCGCGCCGGGGCCGGGTTAGAGCAAGGCGGTCAGTAATCGGTGATGAGAACAAGCCCTCGCCGAAAAAAAACTAGCAGCCACTGAACCCTTCCCCTTGCTTCCGGCATTTCTGCTATAATGGGGCACAAGACCGCCCCTGCGGCGCGCCGTAACCGGTAATGTCTTGATCATTATACCATGTTCAGCTAACACCCTTAAGGGCTTGCCATGAGAAAAATTCTCTCTGGTCTTTTCCTGACCAATTATTTAACGGTTACCCTAGTGCTCGTTTTCTGCCATCTCCTCCTCATGGCCGTACACCCCCGTTTCCTGCATAATCTGGAGATGAAGTTTTACGACCTTATGTTCCAGTTGCGGGGGCCCATTGCCCCAGGGCCGGAAGTTGTCATCGTGGCCATTGATGAGGCCAGCATCAAGGCCATCGGCCGTTGGCCCTGGTCCCGCCGGGAGATCAGCCGACTCCTGGAAGTCCTGCACCGGGGCCAGGCCAAGGTCGTGGGCTTTGATATTATCTTTGCTGAAAAAGAAGAGAGCCTGGACATGGTCTGGCTCTCCCGCCTAGAACGAGACCTGCAGCGGTTCTCCCGCCACTTGCCGGAACTCCGGATCTGGCTGCGGCAGCAGCGCCAACAACTGGACCCTGACGCTCAATTGGCCGAGGTTATCCGGCAGCAGGGCAATGTGGTCCTCGGCTATTACTTCCAGGGCCTGGAAAGTGTGGCCCGAGGGGCCGATTCTTTTCGTCTGGAGGTTTCCAGGGAGATCATCAAGTCCTCCACTTACGACCTGATCCGCTGGACCTCGACCCATTGCGAGCCCTGCCCCCTCATTACGGCTCGGGGAGTGGAGACCAATCTACCCCGCCTCACCGAAGCTGCGGCAGACACCGGTTTTTTCAACGTGTTGCCTGATCCGGACGGCGCCATCCGCTCGGTTCCCTTGGTCATTAGCTTCCAGAACGATCTTTATGCCCCCCTCTCCCTCTCCTTGCTCCAGCAATACCTGGATAATCCACCTTTGCGGATCACCATCGGTGACCATGGCATCCTTGCGTTAGCGCTGGGCTCCCGAAACCTGCCGGTGGATGACTATGGCCGCCTGCGGGTGAATTTCCGGGGGCCGGCCAAGACCTTCCCTTACTATTCTTTTATCGATGTCGTCTCCGGTCAGGTACCGAGCTCCACTTTTCAGGGCAAGATCGTCCTGGTGGGGGCTTCGGCCGTGGGCATTTATGACATCCGGGTGACACCTTTTACCGCCGTGTTCCCTGGGGTTGAGGTCCATGCCAATGTCATTGATAACATCCTGCGGGGAGACTTCCTCTGGGCGCCCACAGGTTTGGTCAACCCCACCGCTTTAGCCCTTATTGTCCTGGCCCTAGCCATGTGGCTTATCCAACCCCGGGTGCGGGCCTGGTATGGCCTGGTATTATTAATCCTCATGATTCTTCTGGCCTTCGAGATCAATTTCTATCTCTTCTCCCGCCACCAGATCTACCTGCAGATGCTCTACCTCTTCAGTTGTCTGGTAATGGTTTATGTGGCCTTGGCCTTCCTGCGGTTCCTGGCTGAAGAACGGGAGCGTAAACGCATCCGGGCGGCGTTCCAGAATTATGTGGCCCCTGAAGTGGTCAATATCATGCTGCAACACCCGGAGAAACTTAGGCTAGGCGGGGAAAAACGGGAGATGACCGTGCTCTTTTCTGACATCCGCGGCTTCACCAGCCTTTCGGAAAAGCTGCCCCCGGAGGTGCTGGTGGACTTGCTCCACTCCTACCTCAACCCCATGACCGAAGTCGTCTTCCGGCACAAAGGCACCATGGATAAATATATCGGTGATGCCATCATGGCCATTTATGGGGCGCCGCTGCCCCTGCCGGAGCATGCTGCCTGCGCCTGCGACACCGCGCTGGACATGCTTGCCACCCTGACCCACCTTTGGGAGGAGTGGCGCGCCCAGGGTCTGCCCGAATTGAAGATCGGCGTTGGCATCAACTCCGGGCTCATGACCGTGGGCAATATGGGATCACAACGCCTCTTTGACTACACCGTCATCGGCGATAACGTCAACCTGGCCTCCCGTCTGGAGGGTCTCAATAAATATTACGGCACCGCCATCCTCGTCTCTGAGGCTACCCGGGAGCTCCTGCCCCCCGGCTATATCCTGCGGGAGGTGGACCGGGTCCGGGTGAAAGGTAAAC
>CAZARS010000023.1:8998-9215 GCA_964487625.1 uncultured Desulfobacca sp. | reverse complement strand
AGGCGCCGGTGAGCATTTTCGAACTGCGGGGCCAGGGTCAGCCCCAAGGGGTGGAAGCCGAACTCCTCCAGGTTTTTCAAGCCGGCCTCACCGCCTTTCGGGCCCGGAACTGGGAGGAAGCCGCGCACCACTTCACAGCCTGCCTGGCCCTCTGCCCTGGCGACGGCCCGGCCACACTTTTCCTTAGCCGCACCCAGAGCTTGGCCCATAACCCCCC
>CAZARS010000023.1:0-8957 GCA_964487625.1 uncultured Desulfobacca sp. | reverse complement strand
ATAGCAGCCTGAAAGACGTTGCACTTTGGCGAAGTTCTGCCCCCGACCTTGGGCCCCTGACCACTTGCCCCAATTCATTAACGGCAGACAAAAATTTTCCCCGTCCTGGGCATTTTCCTATTTTTTTGGGGGGCGATTCGTGGTAATTGTAAAGAGGAATCATTACTTCTAATAAAGAAAAAATTTATTTTGGCAAGGCAGGCTTGCCGTTTGAGGTAAGGAGGTTGGAGTATGGATGCCCTCATGTTGTCGCGGCTGCAATTTGCCGCCGCTACCTTCTTTCACTTCATTTTTGTCCCCCTGACCTTGGGCCTGTCCATCCTGGTGGCCCTCATGGAGACCAAGTATGTCCGCACCGGCGATGAGATGTATTTGCGGATGACCAAGTTCTGGGGGAAAATTTTCATCATCAATTTTGCCATCGGCGTAGTCACCGGCATTACTTTGGAATTCCAGTTCGGCACCAATTGGGCCAAGTATTCCAAGTATGTGGGGGACGTCTTCGGCTCCATCCTGGCCATTGAGGCCACCACGTCATTCTTTTTGGAATCCACTTTCCTGGCGATATGGATCTTCGGCTGGAACCGCCTCCCAGCCAAGCTGCATGCAGCCTGCATCTGGCTGGTGGCCATTGCCTCCAACCTGTCGGCGGTCTGGATCCTCATTGCCAACGCCTGGATGCAGAACCCGGTCGGCTATTTCATCCAGGGTGGACGGGCCGAGCTGCAGAACTTCCTGGCTGTGGTGACCCAACCCTTTGCCTGGCAGATCATCGCCCACACGCTGTTCGGGGCCTATATCCTGTCGGGTTTTTTTGTTATGGGGGTGAGCGCTTACCATCTGCTACGGCAGCAGCATGTGCCGCTCTTCAAGAGTTCCTTCCGGTTGGCCGCCACCTTTGCAGTAATTTTTGCGGTCTTGGAAATCTTCCAGGGGCACATCCATGGCGCTGAGGTGGCCAAGATCCAGCCCACCAAATTGGCGGCCATGGAAGCCCTGTGGGAAACCCAGGCCTATGCTCCCCAGGTACTGTTTCTGATTCCTGATGAAAAGAACGAACGCAATCGCCTGGAGATCGGCAAAATCCCCGGCGCCCTGAGCATGTTGGCTTTCCATAGTCCCAGCGCCACGGTGAAAGGCTTGAAGGACTTCCCCCCTGAGGACCGGCCGCCCGTGACCCTTACCTTCTTGGCCTTCCGGGTCATGGTGGGGTTGGGTTTCCTCTTTGTGGCCCTGGCGGTCTGGGCCTGGCTGAAGCGGCACAATCCCGAGGATAATCCGCGGTTGCTCAAAGCCATGCTCCTGGCCATTCCTCTGCCGTACATTGCCCTGCAGGCTGGTTGGATCGTTACCGAGGTGGGGCGGCAACCCTGGATCGTCTATAACCTCATGCGCACCAAAAACGCGGTATCGCCCATTGCCGCCTCCCAAGTTGGCTTTTCCTTTACGGTCATGGTGTTGCTCTACACGGTTCTGGGGTTGGCCGGCTTTTTCCTGATCATTCAACACATCCGCCGAGGGCCGGAAGCCGCTGCGGTGCCGGTGCACGATTAAGAGGAGGTGATGGTCATGTTGGAAACTATCTGGTTCATGCTTTGGGGCATTCTCTGGGCGGTCTACTTCATGTTGGCCGGCTACGACCTGGGTCTAGGTACTTTGGTGCCCTTTGTGGCCAAAACGGCTGAAGAGCGGAAACAGTTGTATGCCGCCGTGGGCCCCCATTGGGACGGCAACGAGGTCTGGCTGATCACCGCCGGCGGCGTCACCTTTGCAGCCTTTCCCACGGCCTATGCCGTCATGTTCAGCGGTTTATATACGGCCTTAATGTTGCTCCTCTTTGCGCTGATCATCCGCGGGGTGAGCTTTGCCTTCCAAGGGGGCGTGGACAGCGACCGGTGGCGGGGATTATGGGATGCCTGTCTGTCGGGCGGCAGCTTAGTGGCGGCCCTGCTCCTAGGGGTGGCTTTTGCCAATATCTTCCAGGGACTGCCGTTGGATGCCGAAGGCATTTTCCAAGGCACCCTCTTCACTCTCCTGAACCCCTATGGCTTATTGGGTGGGGTGCTCTTCGTCCTCCTGTTCCTGGTGCACGGCGCCATCTGGGGGGCCTTGAAGAGCGACGGTGACCTGCGGGAGCGCCTGGCAGATCTGGCTGGCAAACTCTGGTGGCTCCTTCTAGTGGCCGCGGTCATGTTCCTGTTGGCTACACAGCGCAAGACGGATTTGTATGACAACTATCTGCGGCAGCCTGTGCTCTGGCTCATCCCGGCCCTGGCCGTGGTGGGTCTGGTGGCGGTGAAATTTTTCCTTACTAAGACGTTGTACTGGCGGGCCTGGTTCGCCTCAGCTCTGACCATTGTCGCCTGCACCCTCTTCGGGGTGGTGGGCCTCTTCCCCCGGCTCTTGCCCTCCAGCCTGAACCCGGAATGGAGCCTGACGGCCTTTAATGCGTCCTCCACCCCTTTGACCTTGAAGATCATGCTGGGCGTGGCCCTGACCTTCGTGCCCATCGTCATTGCCTACCAAATCTGGGCCCACTACCTCTTCCGGGAGAAGTTGAGCAAGGAAGAGACGGCCATGGAGGAGGGGTATTAATGGTTAGTGATCAGTGCTGAGGGGTCAATGCATTCTCATTGGGGCGGTTTCCAGACCGCCCCGTTTATTTTGCAAAGGGCAGGGAGCAGAGGAAAGACGACGGCGCCTGATCATGCCTCCCTTGCCCGCCTTAGCTGCTCGGTTGCCCATGGTCCCAAAAGGACAAATTTGCTTGCGAAAGATCGGCAATTTTTTTATTCCCTCAGAAGATTGACCCGTTACAAAATGCAATTATTGCCCTCTGCCTGGCTGCAGGCCATGAAATGGCGAGGGCGAGGAAGTCATTCATGATGGACAAAACTCAAGTATATCCCTGGCAGGGCGAGAGCCCCGAGCATTGCCATCCCTTTTTATCAAGTCCTGGCTCTCAACAGCCGCGGCTCTTTCCCGATCAACCCGAGGAAGCAGTAGAGATTGCCATTATCGGTGCCGGTCTGGCTGGGCTGACTGCAGCCTACCACCTGCGGGAACGCCGCGTCGCCGTACTGGAGGCTGGCGACCGCCCCGGTGGCGTCTGTTTGGCTGGCGCAGCCGAGGGCCTTACCTTCCCGGCCGGTTCCGCTTATTGTTATTACCCCTGGAATGATACCTGGCGCCAGTGGTATGCCCAACTCGGCCTGGACATGGCGGCAGCCTTGGTGGCGCCACCTGTCAGCGCCCTCTGGCTTAACGGCTCCTGGCTGCCCGATTGCTTTACCGCGGCGGCCGTACCGGCTTGGCCGGTGTCACCCGCCGATAAGGAGAAGCTGCGCTTGCTGATTGAGGATCTGGCCCGTTGGGAAGAGACCTGGGATGTCTTAGGGACTCGCCAGTTGCCGGCACCCGATCTCGATCGAGTAACTTTGGCGCACTATCTGGAACAGACCCGGGGGCTAAGCCGACAGGTGACGGCTCTCCTTGACCCCTACTGCAGGTCCTGTTTGGGGGCCGGACCCGACGTTATCTCCGCCTGGGCCGGACTCTATTTCCTCATGTCGGAATTTTCCCCGACGAGCCGACTTGTGGCCTTTCCCGAGGGCAATGCCCGCCTCACGGCAGCCTTACAACAAGCCCTGCCGCAATCGGTGCGCTGCCGACAGACAGTGGTGGCGTTGCGGCGCCGCCAAGAGGGCGCCGACCTGTTAATCTGGGATGGGCAAGCCCGCACTTACCGCTGTCTGACCGCAGACGTAATCATCATGGCCGGCGGGAAACACGTGGCTGCCCGATTGCTGGGAGATGGCTGGGGGTGGTCTCAGCAGGATTGGCAGCGGTTTCGCTACAGTAGCTATGTCGTGGCGGCTTGCCTGGGACCGCTGGCCCTCACGGCCCCAGGCTATGAAAACTGGGTGCCAGGCGAACCGGCCTTTGCCGATTTCCTCCTCACGCCGAGAGATGCAGCGCCGGGGGCTGAAAAAGCCCTGATCCTCTACGCTCCCCAAGCCTACCCGGCGGGCCGGACCGCCCTGCTCCAACAACCCCAAGAAACTCAGGCCAATGTCTTGCTTACAGCCTTGGCCAGGCATTTTCCCGGCAACCGGGAGGTAGTGCGGGCCATCCACCTTTATCGCTTCGGCCACGCCCAGATTCTGGCTACTCCGGGTTTTAATACCTGGGTGCGGCAGGAGTTCTGTTCAGCCCGCCGGCCCATTATCCTGGCCAACTCAGACCAGGAGGGGCTGCCCTGCGTGGAAGCAGCCATTATCCAGGGACAACAGGCCGCT
The DNA here is from genome assembly GCA_964487625.1 of uncultured Desulfobacca sp. Classification (GTDB taxonomy): domain Bacteria; phylum Desulfobacterota; class Desulfobaccia; order Desulfobaccales; family Desulfobaccaceae; genus Desulfobacca. The sequence continues at coordinate 4,659 of CAZARS010000023.1, read as the reverse complement.
CAGACCGCCTTGGCCTATTTAAATGAAGATAAACTATAATTCCAGGGTTTGTCTACAATTCTTTTGGACAGCCAGGAGGGTAACAGGGGACCTCCCAGATGTGTCTTAATGGATCAACATGGTGACAAAAAACCAGGGGCAGCGCGATCAAAAATGACCCTGGCCGTCTGAGGTTGGCCTTGAATGTGTCTAAAAAAACTGTGGACCTTTACAAGCCGAACAAGTGCGAGATGAAAAAGTTAAAGGATTCCGCTCCTTAAAACCGCTTACCGCGCCGTATGGGCCAGAAGACCTGGTCCTGGGGCAATATGGGACAGGAGAAATTGACGGCGTCCCGGTGTCCGCCTACCGAGAAGAGCCCGGCGTCGGAGTGGATTCCTTAACCTCTACCTTCGCCGTCATGAGGGTCTTCCTTGACAACTGGCGTTGGCGCGGCGTGCCTTTTATCCTGGCTTCAGGGAAATACTTGTCTCAGAAGCTCAGCCAATTAATCATCCACTTCAAGGAAGTGTTCATTCCCTGTTTACCAACTTCGGCTTGGAAACGATTGCGCCTAATCGCCTCATCCCTGGGCATCCAGCCCGAGAAGAAAATCACCCTAACCTTCAAGACCAAGAACCCGGGGGCACGGTCTGCCTGCGGGAGGTTACCATGGATTTTCATTACTACCAGAACTACCACGGCCCCCTTATGGATGCCTATGAGAAGTCTCTGATCGACGTCGTGCAGGGAGCACAGGCTCTTCTGGCGTCAGGACGGAGTGGAGGAGTGCTGGTCTTTCTTCAGTCCCCTTAACGAACAATGTGAAAGCTGGGCCGAGTTGGAAAAGCTTATTCACCCCTATAAAGCCAGCACCTGGGGGCCGGAAGCCGCCCACCCCACGATGCGCCAGATCGTCCCGGGTCTATAGAGCCATGCTTCACGGACCTGATTGGGTTGCCCTGCCGACAGGAGCGCCTCGCCCTCTGACTCAATTTTTATGTTCCCTGCAAAAAAACCATAAAGCATCGGTCTGTAGCCAGGGCTACAGCAGACCAGACTAAAAGCTGCTAAACAGATACCAATGACACAACAAAAGGGCAGGCTAGGCAATCCGGCCTCAGGGCATTGGGCCCGTGGCCCTGGCCACCCGGAAACCTGTCCACAGGAGGAAGTAATGTACCCACAGATTTTAGGAGTTTCTGGCAGCCCCATCAGGAACAGCAATACCGACCGGCTGATTCAAGCAGTGTTGGCTGCAAGCGGTCTCAAAAGCGAGTTTGTCAAGCTAAGCCGCTTACAGGTGCGCCCCTGCATCGCCTGCCTGGGGTGCAAGGACGATAACATCTGCAAAGTGCAGGACGATTTCCCCCCGTTAGCCGAGAAGGTGAGACATGCCGGGGCCTTGGTGGTGGGCGGCTATTGTCCCTACGGCTCGCTGGACGGATTCACCAAGGCCTTCCTGGAGCGGTTGTTTTCCTTGCGCCACCAGCTCGGCCTCAATCGGGGCAAACTGGCAGTCGTTGTCACCACCGGCATCGGTCGCGGGGCGCCAGGTCTGGAGGAAGCCTGCCGCCAGATTACCCACGCCTTGCAACTGGAAGGTATGGAAATTTTAGGGCAACTGCAGGCCATCGGCAACCCTGAATGCCTGGTCTGCGGTTATGGGGAAACCTGCCCCATGAGCGCCTTACCTTGGGTATTCGGGCCGGATGTTAAGGTGACGCCGGACAAGTTTTGCCAGGTGGAAGATCAGACCCTGGTGTGGCAACAGGCCCAGGACCTAGGCCAGGAGGTGGCCCGGCGCCTGCGGAGCCAGTTGGCCATGTGAGCTTCTCAGGAGACAGGTTCATGACATACCCCCGGATTCTTATTGCTTGTCGGATCTTTGAGGATGAATTGCTACACCTGCTGCCCCAAGAAGCAGAGATGAGTGTAATCTGGCTGGACGCGGCCCTGCACGCCAACCTGGAGCGTCTGGAAAGGGAGCTCAGCCGCGCCTTTCCTCAGGCCGTGGCAGAGGGGGCTGAGGTCCAGCTGCTTTTCGGGGTGGGCTGTCACCCCGATATCAGGGAGTTGGCCCAAAAATTTGGGGCAAAAATTTCCCCAGTGAAAAACTGCCTGGAAGCCTTTGTAGGCCAAAGGCAAACAGAGCTGGAAAAAGACCGCACCCTGCTCATGACCCCGGGGTGGGTGCGAGCCTGGCCGGAAATCATGCGGGCCCTGGGGTGGGACCAGATGGACGTACGCCTCAACCTGGGCCGTTATAATCGTATATTGCTTTTGGAGCCAGGGGTGAATCCCCTGAGCGATGAGGAAATCCTGGCGTTTTTTGATCTCACCCAGGTGCCCATTGACACTCAGCCCTTGGATTTGAGAAACTTCCAACAGTTGATCGAAGGAATGATATTGCAAAAGTAGCCGGGGGATCATGAGCCAGGGATGCCTGTGCGAGAAGGAACTGGGGGGCCGCCTGACCGGGGCCCCCGTCTGTATCGGCCACTTGTGGTTGTTTGCCGAGCTGCAACCCGAAGAATTGGCCGCTTTGGTGGCGGCGGCCCAGCGGCGCCTTTACCGCAAGAGGGAGGTGGTCTTTGCCCAAGGGGAGCCGGTCCGGAAAATGTTTCTCATCAAAAGCGGCCGGGTGAAATTGAGCAAGCTCACCGCAGCGGGCGAGGAAATTACTCTCGACATCCGTAAGTCTGGTGATTTTTTAGGGGAAAACATGCTTCTGGAGGATACCTTTTCTCCCCTCACCGCCATCTGCCTGGAGGATACCTTCATCTGCGGTTTTGATAAGCCCGGCTTCGAAAAACTGGTCTTGAAGAACCCGCATATCGGCTTGCAGGTCATTAAAAACCTGAGCAAGCGCATCGCTTGGCTCACCAGCCGGGTGAGCAGCTTATCTCTCACTAACCTGGAAGATCGGCTTTACAATGTCTTGGTCAACGTGGCCAAAGAACACGGCATCGAGAACCAAAAAGGGTATACGATCCAATTTCCCCTCACTCACGAAGAGCTGAGTTTCCTGATAGGGGCTCACAGGGTAAGCATCACCAGGGCCATGAAATCCCTCAAGGAGTCCGGCAAGATCAGGCAAGAAGGCCGAATGATTGTCGTCTGCCGTTTTTCTTAGCCCAGGTTTGCCATCTCGCCCCTTTTCAATAAACATATGTTTTGATTTTCTTGGGGCGCGAAGGCGAAAAATCCAGCAAGGCATAACCGGCCCGCTCACCCTGGCCCTGGTGCTGGACGGCAACAGCTTTCCCAAGGCCGCCCCTTTCCTGGCAACATCACTGAAGCCAGCACCTTGATGGAGATGCTCCAGGCTCTGCGGGCGGAGTTGGCCTCGGATCCCTCTCTCTTCCAGAAGGCGCCGACGGTGGTCATTGCCGCCGGCGTGGCCAGCGCCACCAACCTGGCGGCCCTGCAAGAAGCGGGGTGTTCTTCTATCGCAGTCAGTGGCAGTCGGCCTACCGACATACCCGCCGAGGGCATGGTGGTCATTCAAGAAACTCACGCCACTTCCATCCAGGTGCAACGACTCACCCAGGACGGCGATATGATCCTCTGTTGCCAGAGTTCGGCCCAGACCCGGAAGGAGGCCGAGATGCTTCACCCGCAGGCAACAGCATTTTGAAGCAGGTCTGGCCAAGCTGACCGCCGGCCTCAGCAAAGCCTGGGGCAGCAAGCGTGACGTCAAGGTCAAGGAGCGGTTGGGCCGCCTCCGGGAGCGTTACCCTACCATCGCCTAGTTTTATGAGATCAAGGTCGACCAGCCTGATGGTCAGACCACGCGCCTCATTTGGAAGATCGCCCAGCCGGAGCAACTCCAGAACCGCTTTGCCAGGGCGTAGGATCTCCGTGCCAACCGCCAGGACTTGGAAGAGGCCTTCCGGGTCCGGAAAAGCGAACTGGGCCTGCAGCCGATCTACCAGCGCCTGATGGCCACCTGGCCGGCCATCTCTGCCTCACGGTCTTGGCATACCACATCCTGGCCGCCATCGAGCGCCGCCTCGGGGCCAAAGGGCTGTCCTACCGCTGGCAGACCATCCGGAGTCGTCTGGCCATCCAGATGCGGGTCACCGTGGTTATGACCAACGATCAAGGTGAACGCCTGGTTATCTGGCAGACCACCGACCCGAAAACCTCCACCTGGAAATCTACCGCGCCCTGAACCTGCCGCCCAAACCCTCCAAACCCAAGATCTTGTTAATTTTGCAAGATGGAGTTACCAAAAATCATCCGACCAATACCTAACAACTTGACATGACAGTTCTATTTTCTTGCAGGTGGTAAACTTGGACTAAACAGAGCTTCAAGAGATTGCGACACATGGCCTCGGTCTTGGGCGGGGCAGAGGTCAGGGGCCAGGGGCCAGGAAAGAAAGGTAACAACCAAGGAGAAACATTATGTTTTGGGCATCGGTGTGGTATTTTGTGGTGTGATTATTGGCTGGGGGCGCGCCAGCTGGCGACCAGACGTTCAAGCTGACAGGAAGCGAAGAGCTGGTCGGCTTTCAGGCTGCGAAACGCTGTTTTAAGACGGCCATCTCATGTTCCAGGCGATCCACCCGGGTTCTCAGTTCTTCATGGTCATCCCGGCGGACAATAACTTCATAGAGCAGTGCTACCCTAAGATAGATACAAACATTTTTTGATATGCCGCGAAATTATCGGG
>CAZARS010000022.1:28650-29281 GCA_964487625.1 uncultured Desulfobacca sp. | reverse complement strand
CCGCGGCTGCAGCCAAGAGCCCGATTTTCCAAGATTTCCCCCAAGAATTCATGGCTTTCCATTGGCATGGGGATACCTTTGCCATCCCCCCGGGGGCTCAGCATGTGGCCCGGAGTGCGGCCTGTGACCATCAAGCCTTTGTCTATCATAATCATGTGGTGGGTCTGCAGTTCCATCTGGAGTCAACCCCGGCCAGTGTCCAGAAGCTCATCGATAACTGTGGCGAGGAACTGTCGACAGGTGCCTATATCCAGACGCCGACGGCCATGCTTTCTCAAGACCATTTTTTCCTGGACATCGAGAAAAACATGACTAGGTTGTTAAACAATATGGCGGCTTGCCGCTAAAAGTCGCAACCAGCGCCCTTTCTTGGAAAATTCAGACAATAGGAGGTGTTTTATGGCAGAAGCAACCCCAGAGGTCGCCCGTCTCGGCCAACCTGCCCCGGATTTTGAGGCCATCGCCTATGCTGGTGGTGATTTCAAGACCATAAGATTATCAGATTATCGCGGCAAATGGGTCATCCTCTTCTTTTACCCGGCGGATTTTACCTTTGTCTGTCCCACCGAATTAACCCAATTAGCCAATAAATATAAGGAATTGCAGGATTTAGGGGTAGAGGTCTTGGCCA
>CAZARS010000022.1:4327-28640 GCA_964487625.1 uncultured Desulfobacca sp. | reverse complement strand
TCAGCACCGATACCCATTTCACTCACAAAGCCTGGCAGGATCATGAGCTCTCCAAATTGGTAGAAGGAGGGCTGCCCTATCCCATGCTGTCCGATGCCAATGGCCGGATCGGCCGGATGTACGAAGTCTATGACGAAGAATCGGGCTTAGACCATCGGGGGCGGTTTATCATTGATCCCGATGGCATCATTGTCGGCATTGAGTTAACCCAAGCGGGGGTGGGGCGCAGTGTCGCTGAACTCATCCGGCAGATCAAGGCCTGCCAATATGTGCGGAGTTCTGGCGAAGCTACCCCTGGGGGGTGGGAACCCGGCAAGGCTACCCTGAAACCTGGCCGCGATCTCGTGGGCAAGGTCTGCGATTTCTGGTCCCCGGAATAAACCGCCATATTGTTTAAAAACTTCAGCTTCAGCACCTCCTTCTCCCCCCGACTGCGGGGGGCGGGGGAGAGGTGTGTGTCTACCTCAAGATCAGGTGGGCTTGCGTGCCCAGAAGCTGATCTGCAGAGGAGGAAAACATGGCCCCAAACAAATCTGCTGATGGTTGGAGTCCTTACCTAGCCGGGGCCCTGAGCGGTCTCGTGTCCATTCTCTCTGTGGCCTTGGTGGGCAAGTTTTTCGGAGCTTCCACCACCTTTGTCCGCACCATTGGCCTCCTGGAAAGCTTGTTCATGCCCGAGCGGGTGGCTCAAATGGCCCTCTTCCGGGAAGAGGTGCCCATGATTGATTGGCAATGGCTCTTTGTAGTGGGTATCTTTTTCGGTTCGTTGCTGTCTTCTCTCACAGATGGCAGTTTCCGTTGGCAGGCGGTGCCGGACATGTGGGCGGCAAGATTCGGCCCCAACCCACGCCTCCGGGCGGCTGCCGCTTTTGGCGGCGGCATGATCGCCATTGTCGGGGCTCGCTTGGCTGGCGGCTGTCCCAGCGGCCATGGTTTGAGCGGTGTCATGCAACTGGCCCTCAGTGGCTTTGTCGCCCTTATCTGCTTCTTTCTCGGCGGGCTCGTGGTGGCTCACCTCTTGTATGGGTTTAGGAGGGAACCATGACCGTTTTACTGGCTGGCCTCATCACCGGGATCCTTTTCGGCTTCCTCCTGCAAAAAGGTCGGGTGCTGCGCTATGATAAACAATTGGGCGCCCTCCGCCTGCAGGACATGACCATTGTGAAATTCATGCTCAGCAATATTATCGTGGCCATGGTAGGAATGTATTTGCTGAGCGATTTGGGGGTCGTCAAGTTATCCATTCGCAGCCTTAACTTGGGAGCCAACATCATTGGCGGCCTGCTTTTCGGGATGGGGTGGGGTCTGCTGGGTTACTGCCCTGGCACCTCTCTGGGGGCCATCGGCGAGGGTCGTTGGGATGCTCTGTGGGGGATTGCCGGCATGCTCTTCGGCGCCGGTTTGTATGCCGAGGCTTACCCCTTTTTGAAAAGCACCATATTATCTTGGGGCGTCTTGGGACGACTCACCCTCCCCCAAATTCTGGGCCTCAATCATTGGCTGGTGATCATGGTGTTTATCTTCTGCAGCCTGCTACTGTGTCGCTTTTTCGAGCAACGGGGTCTATAAACTGGACGGCTTGACCCAGGACGAGACGACCCAGCAGCTAGGAATTAGTTGGTTTTCATCCTCAATCCGTTGACATGCCACCTCGAACCAACCTGACGAAAATTGCCATTGTAGGGGCTGGGTTTCCCAGCGCCTACAATCGAGCTGTTCTAAATATTAAGCCTTGCCAGATAAAGAATAGTTGGTTTTCCTCCGGAAAGGCCATAACTCCCCCTCCCCGCCACGCGGGCAGAGGGGTGGGGTGAGGGGAGTAATTAATAATTGCCCAGGGTTATTTCTTAACCACTTCTGGCTTGGGCATGATCTTTTGGCAGTTCTGCTCGTTTCGAGGTGAACCCTAAAAGGATTCCTCCCTGGGTCGTCCCGGAGGGGCTTGGACCGGAGATAGGAGTGGGGGTCAGGCCGGTAGGGCTATGGATCTGTCAGCGGCTAACAGAAAAGGGTTACGGCCAAGACCGTAACCCCTTTGCTTCTCGTGGTAGGCGGTGAAGGATTTGAACCTTCGACTTCCACCGTGTGAGGATGGCACTCTACCCCTGAGTTAACCGCCCATGTTGTGTATATAGATGTAACAAACCTCTTGAACTTTGGCAAGCAGAAATTTTTTGCCGAAAATTTTTCCTGCTTGATCTTGGAGCCAGGTTTTAAGAGCGTCTGGGACGGTTGCTGAAGCAGCCCGGGGTTTGACCGGTCCAAACCGGGATGCCATTATTATCCCGGAGACGACACGTGGCATTGCCGGATTTGATGGTGGTGGCCAGAAGCACTTCCCCTTGGCGAGTTACAATCTTGCCGCCGGTAATTTCCAGAACATCTCCCACCTTAGGATAAAAGTTTTGTTGGGCCAAGAATTCTGCTGGCCCCAAATGCACCGTGACCGGTCCTGTGTCGGTCCTGACCTGGGCGATCTGGGTCTTGCGGTTGTTCACCGCTTGGCGTCCCTGACGGGTGATGGTATCCAGACGGTCAATTGTTCCTTGGATGGTAACGATCTGTTGTGGATCAAACTTCTTTTTTAATTGGGCCTCTGCACCGGTGACCAAAGCTGGTAGCAGGGCCAAGAGGCCAAGGGTTATCCAGAACTTGGTAATGGTTCGCATGTCAAGTCTCCGAGTGCTAGGGGTTTAGGAGGGGACGAATCACCAAGCCTAACCTCACGTGAGCTTTTTCCATGACTGTCCATCCGGAAACATGATGGAGGGAAAGATTGTGACGCTGCAGTCGCAGAAATCGCCTCACTTCATTAAAGCCCCTCCAGCAATTGGCAAAATCGGCATAAAAGTCAGCTTAACCCTCTCCCCGCGTGGCGGGGAGAGGGAGCAGAGGACTTTCCGGATGGGAACGAACTCCTAAAAGAAAAGTTTTATCGGTTTCCTCACTCAACCTCCTCCTGCTTGGCGAGGAAAGAATTTTAACCTCCCCGGAAGAAAATTATTAATTGTTGGGCACGGGAGGTGCCGGTGGTGTGCTGGGGACTAGCGGAACCGTGGTGCAGCTGCCATCCCGGCGTTGAAGGCGCTGTCGTTGACCTTGGCCTTGGCCTTGAACATACCTTGGTGCTTGTGCCTGAGGTTGCCCGGTCTGGAAACAAACACCGGAGCCAGCTCCTCGGCCACGGCCACCCCCATAGTTCTGGGCTGCCGCCAGATCAGCGCCAGCCAAACTCAAGATTGCTGCCAGAGCCGTAGCAGTCAATAATACTTTCCCTGTTTTTTTCATAAAAAATTCTCCTTATACCTTTTTTAATATGGGGCCTTTGCCCTCTGGTTACTCCAAGAGCAGGAGGATTGTTGTCCTGCTCAGGAAAAATTATCTCGATTCGATTTGGCGGGGTGGTCCACCTGGTCCCCGACCGCGGGAATGCTCACCCACTGGCCGGCAGAAGCGAGGGTCACAGAGGCGTCGCCGGACATGCTCCATGAGGAGATCCTGCTGGTCAGGACGCAGGTGCTGTTTAACCTTCAGGAGATATTGGGCCAGCTCCTGTTCCAGGGCGTTTTGCAGGTTATTGACCGCCGTGATCTGGGCCGCAATGTCGGCTTCCGAGGGCTGCGCCTGGCGCAGCATTTCAAAGAGCCGTTGCCGCTGGTTGGCGATTTCCTGGCGCAACTGCAGAATCTGCTGGCGATGAGCCGGATAGGTTTGGCGCAGGAATTCCTGCTGCTGCTTATCCAGGTCCAAGGAGTGCAGCAGCCGGAGAAAGCCATGGCCAGCCGGTGCCGGGGGCCCTGGTGGTGCCTGAGAGCGCAAATAGAGCAGGGCGCCGACGGTCCCCACATTGAGGGCGAGAGAAAAGATGAGAAGATAAAGCAGCCAGGGCCGTTTCATGAGTTGTCGCCATTCTCCAGGTCAGTCGTGGCCAACAGGGCAGGCAAGGAATGGGTGGGCGATGCCTCAAAGTCAGCCAACGCCTCTTCGGTTTGTGATTGTGCACCCATGATCTCATGCACCTCGAGTCCCAACCGGCCTCCCAAGAAGATGCCCATGAGGAGAGAAGCCGCCAGCGCCAGATTTTGCCACCAGGGCCGCCGCGGTCTGGGCAAGCGGGCCAGAACCCGCTCTCGCAAATTTGGGGGAGCTGCGACGGGCTCTGCCAGGAGGGCTTCCCAGAGCTGCTCCCAGACACGCAATTCTTGGCGGCAAGCCTCACAGGTGGCCACATGCGCCTCGATCTCCTGGCGCTGGCGGGGACTGAGTTCTCCATCTAGATAGGCGGAAAACTTTGCCTGCACCCAAAGGCAGTCCATGGGATCACCTCCTCCTGGCGGCTTATTCTCGCTCATGTCTATTGGAAAAAACACGGCAAGGCGGGTAATCCGGCGCGAGGGTCAATTTTTTGCATAGTTGGCCATGACGGTATTGGCCAGCTCCTTGGCCTGGGCCAGCAATTCGGCCCGGCTGGCAACTTCTCCTGGGCCCATCAGGCCACAGCCTCGGAGGAGATGGTTCGGGGAAAACCCCAACCATTTCATGAAAACATCAAATCTCTCAAAAATATCGGCAAATTGCGTGGCATTGGGATCAGCCTGGGCAAGGAAGAGCACCCATTGCTTGCCAGCGGGGAGTCGACTGGCGAAGTCTGGCGTCAGATAGGCATAGAAACGGTCCAGAGCCAATTTGAGTTGGCCGGAAAAGTCGCCGAAATAGACCGGCGAAGCGAAGACCAGGACATCAGCAGATCGGATGGCCTCATAGACTGGGGTCATATCATCCTCCAGAATGCAGGCCTCGGCCTTGGTTTTGCAGCCCATGCAGGCCTGACAACCCTGATATGACATCTTATTAAGGTGATACGTCTCTACTTCAGCCCCTTGGGCGCGGCAAGCCTCCAAAAAGGTTTCGGCCAAGAAAGTGCTGTTACTATGAACGCGGGGACTGCTCAACAAGGCAAGAATCTTCATGATCTTTCCTTTCAGCTTGCTTATAAATTATTTATTATTAAATCAATTAGTTAGACATAAAAATTGAGATGGCTTCTTAAGTTTTTTTCTTGCCTGATTCCGGGACTGGAGCCTGCCAAACACCCGGAATAGCAGTCCCGCAAGACGGGCAGGTGCCATTGCGCAGTTTCATGGCCTCAATCTGATAGCCGCGGCGGGCGATGACGAGGTGTTGGCAATTATGGCAATACGTATTCTCCGCGGGATATTGGGGCACATTCCCCAGATAGACATACTTCAACCCCTGTTGCAGGGCAATCTCCCGGGCCTTCTCCAATGTGCTCACCGGGGTCGGATAATGCTGTTTCATCTTATAGAGGGGATAAAAACGGCTGAAATGGAGGGGCGTTAAGGGGCCCAACTCCTCCTTGATCCAGGCGCACATGGCGGCCAGGTCTTTGGGGTCGTCATTATATTGGGGAATGACCAGGTTGACGATCTCCACATGGACACCCTGATGTCGGAAGATTTTCAGGGCTTCCAAGACGGGGGCCAGGGTGGCGCCCACCAGCTCCTGGTAAAACGTGTCGGTGAAGCCCTTGAGGTCCACACAGGCGGCACCGATGAGGGGACAGAGGGCCTTGAGGGGCTCGGGATTGATATAGGCGGCGGTGTGACACACATTGATGAGGCCAGCGGCCTGGGAGAGGCGGGCAATGTCCCGCATGTATTCATAAAAGATCATGGGTTCTACATAGGTGTGGGCAATGGTGGGGCAGCCGGTTCGCTGTGCCGCCTCCACGATGGCGGCGGGACTGAGGTCAAAGTTATAAGTCTCCTCGGGCCGCGCTTGGGAGATTTCCCAATTCTGACAGAATTTGCAATGGAGGTTACAACCGGCCGTGGCCAGGGAGTACGAGCCTGTGCCAGGCAGAACATGAAACAGGGGTTTTTTCTCAATGGGATCAATATGCACGGCACACGGGTTGCCATAGGCCAAGGTCAGGTATTGACCGCGGCGATTTTCTCTGACGCCGCATTCCCCCCGATCGCCCTCCATGACTTCGCAATGGCGGGGACAGAGCTCACAACGGATATTGCCGTTGGCCAGAACCTGAAAATAATCGGCCGGTTGAGGCTTGACCAGACCGTATTGCACCCCCGCATTGGCCTCCCCCCCACGGAGGGGCGGCAGGGCCAACAGACCAAGCCCCATGAGGCCGGCTTGTAAAAACTGCCGTCGACTCCAGTTCAGCCACATAACTGCCCAACCTAAAGCGTAAGAAGGTTTATTTAAGGAATCACTACTGTCTGGCAACGTTTTAGCATAAGGCTAATGGCGCCTTCGTATCTATTATCTTCGTCTATCTTCGTCTCAATTTGTCATGCTGAGGGAGCGTCGCGACCGAAGGATCTCAGATCCTTCGCTGCGCTCAAGATGACCAGAGAAAAGAGGCCAAGGGCGGCAAGCTTTTTGGCTTTCGGCCTTTTTAAGCTCTGCAAGAAGCCTGTCGGACAATCATGAAAAAGAATGCCCACCTGAGGCCACGCCTCTCCCCTTTCAATATATCATCTGCGCAGGCGCTTCTCTACCTTTTTGCATAGAACCGGCGACGGCCTCGGTGGGGCAGATTGGTGAGGAGGGCCTCCCCCTGGTTGGGAGGAGGAGCTTTGTGGCAATGCGGGAGCGTACCCTAGGCCTAGCTGGAGACAGGGGGTGGTGCTGGTGGGGCCGATGTTTTCTCCGTGGAGGGTGAGTTCAAGCGTTGACGCAGCACACCCGAAGTTTTGAAGACCACGACGCGGCGAGCCCGCAAGATGAGATCCTCTTTGGTTTGGGGATTGCGGCCCCGCCGGGAGTGCTTGTGGCGGACGGTAAACTTGCCGAAGCCGCTGATGAGGACGTCTTCGTCCCGGGTCAAGGCAGCTTTGATGAGCTCCAGGACTTGCTCTACGGCGGCGCGGGCTTCCCCTGGACCCAGGCCGAGCCGCTCAGAGACATTCTTGATAACCTTTTCTTTGGTCAAGGTCATGGGCGCAATCTCCTCCTTGGCCCGAGCAGCCGGGAAAGCCTGCCCTGAAGTGCAACTATTATGATTCACAAGCAAATCAGTGTCAAGTTTTTTCTCCAGGGGGGCCAAATAAAGCTGCTGGCCATAAAGGGGGGAGAGCGGGCCGGAGGACCAAGGCTATTAGGCCAGGCCGGAAAGAAAGGCCAGGCAATTCTGACCCAGATCAGGAAGATAATAACCGCCCTCTAGAATGGCAAAGCGACGTCCCTGACAGTCTCGCTGGGCCGCTTCCCGGACCCAGACTCCGATCTGGTGATAATCTTTGGTCTGCAATAGCCCGCCCCAATCTTTGACGTAGGTGTCAAAACCAGCCGAAACAGCGATGAGATCGATCTGCCGGGAAACCTGCAGGGTATTTTTGACCTGGAAAAGGAATTGCTCCCGGTTGGTGGCCTCAATGTTTACCACCTCAACTTCCGGGATATCGGCAAAGATACGGTCGGTGCCGTCGCCGAAATGGAGATCGATATCCAGGATGAGGGCGCGCTGTATCCGGCCCTGACGGCGCAGCCGCTCCACGGCAATGGCTATGTTGTTGTAAAAACAGAAGCCCCAGTGATGCTCGGGCCCGGCATGGTGTCCGGGAGGCCTCAAGAGGCCGAAGGCCAGTTCTCCGGCCAGGGCACTTTCCGCTGCCAGGATGGCTCCACCGACAGCCAGCAGGGCAACCTCCTGGACCTCAGGTTGATACTGCATGGCCTGCAGGAGACGAGGCTTATGGACCAGCAAAACATCGGCGGGTTGAGCCGGCTCCGGCGTCAGGATATTGCCAGCCGCGCAAATGGCTTCATAAATCTTTACGACCCGTTGGGGGTTTTCTACGCCAGCCGTGGGATAGGGGGTCAGATATTGGGGATGATAAACGATATTCATGGGCGAACCTTGTCAGGGAGCGAGGCTGTCGAGACCGGGCGGCGCTGGAAAGCCAAGGCGCCGAAACGGCAGGCCTCCACACAACGCAGACAGTTAATACATGCCGCACTATTGGCGTCTTTGTAGGGACGGCAGCCCGTGGGGCAGCGGCGTTCGCAGGCAAGACAATGGACACATTTTTCCTCATCAAATTGGAGGCAAAAGAGGCTGACCCGATTGAACAGGCCATAAAAAGCTCCCAAAGGGCACAAAATACGACAGAAAAAACGGCTGATAAGGATGGCCCCGGCAATGATCACCACCAGCCAGAAGATTTTATGCCAGAAGAAAAAGCCGATGTTCTGCCATAAGGCTGGTTTGATGAGGAGCAGCGGTAGTGCCCCGGTCAGGGTCCCTGAGGGGCAGAGGAGCTTGCAGAACCATGGTTGCCCCATACCCAGATCGTCCAACCACAGCAAGGGCAGTAAGAGCACCAGCAGGAGCAAAACGCCATACCGGAAGTAATTAAAAAAAGAAGGGAGCTTGAGCTTGGGGGTGCGGATCTTGTAGAGGAGATCCTGAATCAGACCGAAGGGGCAGAGCCACCCGCAGGGGAAGCGGCCACCGAAAACGCCGATGATACCCAAATAGCCCACGATCACCGAGCCGACTTGCAAGGTTCCCGATTGCAAGGAGAGACGCAGGGATCCCAATATGTTCTGAAGGGCCCCCACCGGGCAACTCAATACCGCCGCCGGGCAGGAATAACAATGAAGGCCAGGGGTGCACAGACTCTTCAAGGGACCTTGGTAGATGGCTGAACCGAAGGGGAAGAGAAGATAACTATTGGTAATTATGGTAAATAGGGTCTGCACCAGACGCCGGTAGCGGTTCATTAGCCTACTCCGATACAGGATAGGCAGATGCTGGTGCCCGAATTCAAAATGCTCGCTATCTCTCCGCTATTTAACCCGAGCAAGAACAAAATCACAAACAGGATGAGAAGCCACAAGGATTTTTTGGGCATGAGCTCCTCCCTTGAAGACGGGATCAAACAGAGCGACACTTAGCTGGAGCCGGCCAGCTGACGATCACCATTAGTGTCTGCAGCCGCGCCAAACGAACCGCTCACTACTAAAACAAATTTATACTATATCCGATTAGCGGCCCAGGCAAGACCGAAAAAAACCTGCCTGAAACCTTGAAAATATAATAATATTAGAATATGTTATATATAATCATAATACGGAGGTTGCGGTGAACCAAACGTTCCCCAATTTTCCCTGGGAAAAGACCTGCTGGGCGTTTAAGGCCATGGCCCATCCCATTCGCCTCCAGATTTTGCTTATCCTTAGTCAAGGGGAGCAAACGGTGGGGGGCTTGGGAGGAATGCTGCCCCTTTCCCAGGCTAATCTCTCCCAACATCTGCAACTCCTGAAAGATAAAGGCCTGCTGTCCCATCGACGTCAGGGCAAGCAGGTCCTCTACCGCTTGCGGGACAATCGTCTCATGGGGCTGTTGGCCTTAGCCCGGGATTTGTTCGAATAAGACACATAAATAATTTATAATATTATAATTATTTAATATTATCTTGCGGTTCCCCCTGAATTTCGTCGGCGCCTAGCCCACTTTTCCCTTGACAAAAAAAATCATCCTTGAGTACGTTGGCCATACTACCATGCCCAGGAGGGATGACGGTAGCCTGGCCAAGTCAGGGCAGGTATGTTTTTTGGGGAGGATGGGGACGTATGAAAAAATTTGCCTGTTTCAGTCTATGCCTGATGGTGCTGTGCCTGCCAGTGGCGGGGGGCGCCACGGAGTTGGGCCTGACGTCGTATCCCGATGGTATTGAGAACTTTATGGCCGGCGCCTTTCCGCCACCGGGAATGTATTATCAGAATTACTGGCTCTTCTATACGGCCGATCGCTTTCCCGGCGGTCCGCCCAATCCCAAGGCTTTTCTCTTTGCCCAGGTCTTCCGCTTTATTTATTCCAGTAAATTCGAGATTTTCGGGGCCAACTGGGGCACGCACCTGGTGCTACCGTTGGTCTATACTGATTTAAAATCAACCTTCCAGGGGATTACGGTGGCTGATGATCAGCGTTTCGGTCTGGCCAATACGGCCTTTGACCCCATCATCCTGGGTTGGCATTTCGGGGACTTCCACGTAACGGCGGCCTTTGAGATCCAATTCCCCGGGACCTATGACCGTAAGCACCCGGCCAGTCCATCTCGCAATTATTTTACCTTCCAGCCCATCTTGGGATTGGCTTATTTGCCCTCCTGGGGGTTGGGTATCAATATCAAACTGATGTATGACTTTCCAACCCGCAATGAGAGCCCCCTGTTGATAACTGGGGCCCGGGATTCATACCAATCGGGCCAGTCTTTCCACTTTGATTACTGTGTGGATTATGCCGTGCTGCCCAACCTCCGGATAGGGGCCGCGGGGTATTATTATACCCAAACCACTTCGGATTACCGGGACGGCGTGGACATCGGCTTCCATGGCCGGGGTTTTGCCATTGGCCCAGGCATCAAATATGACTGGCAGCGCTGGACCTTTGCCTTCATCAACCAGATTGAGCTGGCCGCCAAAAACCGGCCGGAAGGCGTCCGCAACTGGATCAGGATCTGGTACGCCTTTTAAGAACTAGAAACGGTACTCCGGCTGGGAGGTGGCCCGCCATAGGAGGGTCGAGCTCACCAGATTGACGAGGAGCCAGACCCCTGAAGCCGATAAGTAGGCCTCAATATTGCGGTCAAACAAGACGTTAATCTGGGACGGAAATTCCTCATCAGCCAACCACAACAAGAGGGTGACGGGGAGGCGGGGCAGGGGCCGGAAGGTAAAGGCTGCGTCGGCCATGGCTACGGGCTCCCCTCCCAGCAAAGCGGCAGTCCGTTGGAAAGCCGGAAGGTCTTGACCGAAGCGTTCGCTGAGGACCTCCACCGGCAGTTGGTGCGGCCCTTTGAAATAGTGGGCCTCCTTCATATCGGCCACGCTGATGAGGTCGTGGGTTGGGGGTTGCACCGTCATATTTTTGGCCAGAAAAAGGAGGGTCAGAAACTCCAACTGAGGATCGGCAAGGCGTTCCCACCCGCCTGGACCCTGGCGGAATAAAGCCTGTTGCCGCCGGTCCAGGAGGATTTCTTCTTGAAAAGAGGTAAAAATAAGCCCATCCTGGCCAAAAGGCCGTCCAGGCAAGAGAGTGCCGAGGGCTGCCAGGTCACGACCTTGAACGACCTGCCAATAGATCTCCGGGGTAGTGATGTGACTCCGATAGGGACTGATGGCGGGAGGGCGTTGGCGCCGGCGGCGGCGCTGCATGTCCAGAAAACTCTGGCTGAAAGGGTAGGGGCCCTGGGCAAAATTCTCACAGGGGAACAGCTCGCAATCCCGCAGGCAATAATCCACCTGCCTGAGGTTGGCACAGGCCAGGATAGGGCAGGGGGCCCCTAAAAGGCGTTGTTGGGCGGCCAACTTGGCTTTGGCCACCTGGCTCTTCCCGGCCCCGCAACTGCTGCAGATATTCAGGAGCTTGAGGGCACAGACATCACAGGCAACTCCACAGGCACCGATGGGCATGACTATATGGGCCTCCCTTTCTCTTCAGGGGATCTGGTAAGGCGTTAGTTACCACAGGGTCATGGCTCCTGTTTGCACTCCTCAGGCCATGACCATGGCAATGATACATTTGAGATAGGCGCTTTCCGGCAAGGATAAAAGGGCAGGGTGGTCCCGCGCCGCCCCCCGGGACTCGATGAGACGGACCGTGCGGTGGGCGTCCTGGGCAGCTTCACGCAACAGCTCGAGGAAGGCAGATTGGTCCAGATTATAAGAACAGGAGCAGGTTACCAATACTCCTCCTGGTTCCAGGAGTTGGAAGGCCCGCCGGTTAAGCTCCCGGTAGCCCCTAATGGCGGCGGGCCGGTCGGCCCGACTTTTGGCAAAGGCCGGTGGGTCCAGGATAAGCATATCGAAGCGTTGGCCCGCGGTTACGGCATTTTTTAAGAAATCAAAACAATTAGCCTGCACCCAATCAATATTGGCGATGCCGTTTTGCCGGGCATTTTCCTGGGCCAGCGCCAAGGCAGTGGCCGAAGCCTCCACCGCCACCACCCGCTGGGCCTGCCGAGCCGCCTGCAGGGCAAACCCGCCTTGATAGGAAAAGCAATCCAAGACCGTGCCGCGGGCCCATGCTGCGGCGGCCAGGTGATTTTCCCGCTGATCCAGAAAAATCCCGGTTTTTTGGCCCTGGCGGATATTCACCAAGAGCTTGAGGGGGCCTTCCTCCACGGTAACCGCCTCCGGCAGCTCACCCTCCACGACTCGCACCTCCAACGGCAAGTTTTCCAGACGGCGGACATCGCTATCATTGCGCAGGGTAATGGATTGTACCGGCAACAGGCGTTTTAACAGGGCTAGAAGGTCTGGCAGCCATTGGTCCCAGGCAGGGTGGTGGACCTGTAAGACCAGGTGGCCGGCATAGGTATCAACAATGAGGCCGGGGAACCCATCGGCTTCGGCATACACCAAGCGGTAGGCGGTGGTTGCGGTGACAACCTGACGCCGATAGGCCAGGGCTTGGGTAAGTCTGGCCTCCCAAAAGCTCTGATCGATGGTGGCTGCGCTGGTGGTGAGGAGACGGAGGGCCAAACGGGAAGTGGCGCTATAGAAGGCTTGCCCGAGAAAGCGGCCTTGCTGGTCGCGCACCGCCACCAAGGCACCGGGTGCTGCTGTCTGACCAGGGAGAAGGTCATCACGATAGATCCAGGGGTGGCCGTGGCGCCACCACCGCACCCCTTTCGGGCTGATGATTATGGTCGGCAAATGGTCCATGGGTGCTCTTCCCGGGCCTGGTGTTGTCATGGATACAGGCCTACCGAAACTGGCGCCCGGCAATGGTTGGTGGGCGGCAATATCTATGGTATAGTATACATTTATTCCGCTGGAAAACAAAGGAACCGCCCATGAGCACATTAGCTTCCGAAAACATCAGGAAAAATCGCCGCAAGGGTTTGCTCCTCGGCCTGCTTGCCTTGGCCGCGGTCTTGGCCCTGGGATCGGGCGCCTATCTGGCCTATCAGAGCTATTGGCGGCAAACTCCCCGCTATGCCCTTTGGCAGATGGTGCGGGCCATGCAGGCCAATGACACCCAGACCCTTTTCCAGTTTATTGATTTGCCGGCCGTGGTGGACAGTTTGGTGGAACAATCGGCTGGAGACCTGGACACCTGGCTTTTACCCAAGGGGATGGAGCTGCCCGATGATCAATTAACCCGCTGGGGACGACAGCTCACCAAGAAGTTTGCCAAATTCCTGGCTCCCAAGCTCGTGGCTGCTCTGGAGCCCCAGATCAAGACGACGGTGGCCAAGTATCTGGAAGAATTAAATACTGCGGAGCGCGCCGCCTTGGCGGCCATTCCGGCTCAGGCCCAGATCCGCCAGGAGGAAGGTTCGGCCTGGGTAACCCTCGTGGATCCCAACACCAAGCAGCAGCTACGCTTCCGCCTGACGCGACCGGAAGGTCAGGACCGGTGGCGGATTGTGGAAGTCAACTATCAGGATCTGCGAGCTCTGATTGAGAAAGAAATTTCTCATTAATGGTGGCCGGGGGCCTTTGGGGCCCCACTCAACTTTGAGTCTGATAATATATATTATGTAAACCAAGCTGCGCCCGCAAATATCAGATGCTGCGGAGTGCCTGCTTTATCGCCAGCCAATCAGAAAGGATGAGGCCATGAAATTTTTCCTCACCGGTGGCACCGGTTTTGTGGGCACGGCCCTGACCAAACATCTCCTGGAGAACGGTCATACGGTGACGATCCTGTCCCGGCGTCCCCCCAAACAAGCTGGGACGAGTGCGGTCCAGATCATCCAAGGCGATCCCACCAAGCCCGGTCCCTGGCAACAACAGGTTCCAGAGCATGACGTGGTCATCAATCTGGCCGGCGCGTCCATCTTCGTACGGTGGACTCCGGAAAATAAACGGATCATCCGGGAGAGTCGCGTCTTAACCACGCAGAACGTGGTGGCGGCTTTGGCAGGCGCCAAGGACCGTCAGACCCACCTTTTCCTCAGCACTTCGGCCATTGGTTACTATGGCGATCGGGGGGATGAGGAGTTGACGGAGGATTCGCCCCCTGGTAATGATTTCTTGGCCAAAGTAGCCCAAGAATGGGAAGCTGCTGCTCTGACGGCCCAAGATCTGGGGGTCCGCACCCTGGTTACCCGGTTTGGCATCGTTCTGGGTGCCGGTGGTGGCTTGTTGGGGAGCATG
Organism: uncultured Desulfobacca sp.; assembly: GCA_964487625.1. Lineage (GTDB taxonomy): Bacteria > Desulfobacterota > Desulfobaccia > Desulfobaccales > Desulfobaccaceae > Desulfobacca. Next base: position 14,483 of record CAZARS010000022.1, on the reverse strand, counting down.
GTCCCCTTATTTAAGAGCTTTGTGGGTGGGCCCGTGGGTTCAGGCCGGCAATGGCTTTCCTGGATTGACCAGACCGATCAATGGCGGGCCTTTCTTTTTGTCATGGAACATCCCGATCTGTCCGGGGTTATCAATTTTACCGCCCCCAACCCTGTGCGCAACTCGGAGTTTGCCAAGGAGTTGGCCAAGCTGCTCAACCGTCCCAGTTTTATGCCTGCGCCGGCATTGCTGGTAAAGCTTGTCTTGGGGGAGTTCGCCGAAGTGATCCTGGGCGGTCAGAGAGTCCTGCCCAAGAGGCTGCTTGCCGCTGGCTTTACCTTTGAATATCCCACCATTGCCGCCGCTCTCCGCCACCAGTTGGTGGAGGGTGGAAAATGACAGATCGTAAGTGGCGAGGTCTGAGCCCATGAAGGGGGTGCCACCGGCCCTCAAACTCTACCGAGGTTTAGCCACGGCCGCCGGTTGGGTGGGTTGGCCCTGGTTTTACTGGCGCTTGCGCCGCCGGGGTTATGGGGCAAGTTTCCGGCCGCGCCTGGGCCTCAGCCTCCCTCAAGTGCCGCCCCCCCAGGGGCGCCCCCGTATCTGGCTCCACGGGGTCTCGGTGGGGGAGATCTCAGCCGCAGCGCCTCTGATCAAAGAACTGCAGGTCCGCTTCCCCCAGGCCCATTTGTTCCTGTCCACCGGGACCGAGACGGGGCAGGCGGTGGCCCGGCGTTTGTATGGCCAGGTTGGTACGGTGTTTTATTATCCGGTGGATGTGCCCTGGAGCGTGGGACGGGTCTTGGACCGGATTCAACCTTGGGTCTATGTTGCTTTGGAGACCGAGATCTGGCCGAACTTTCTCCTGGCGGCCAAGCAACGGGGGGTAAAACTGGCCCTGCTCAATGGCCGGCTGTCAGCAAAATCCTTCAGAAATTATCTGAGGTTTAAAGATCAATTTGCTTATATTATTGATCTTTTCAGTGTGATCGGGGTCAGCAGTCCCCAGGATCAGGAGCGTTTCCTGGCTTTGGGAGTCCCGCCGGCCAAGCTCTTCTGCACCGGCAACACCAAATTCGACCGCTGGCCAGATGAGGCCGTGCAGGCACAGTTGGACCAATATCGCCAGCGCTTGCAGTTGGCCGGAAGTCCAGTCTTCCTGGCTGCCTCCACCCATCCGGGTGAGGAGGAGGTCATCCTCTGGGTCTACGGGGAGTTACGACGGCAGTGCCCTCCCCTCTTGCTTTTATTGGCCCCTCGCCATCCGGAACGGGTGCCGGCTGTGGCCCAGCTCGTGGCCAACCAGGGGTTGCCGTGGCAACTTTGGCAACCCCTCAAAGAGGGCCAGACGGGGCGACAGGCCCCGGTCATTTTGATCAACACAGTGGGGGACCTGTTCGCTCTCTATGGACTGGCTGATCTGGTTTTTGTGGGGGGAAGCCTCGTGCCCCACGGCGGCCAGAATCTTCTGGAGCCGGCCGTTTGGGGGAAGGTGCCCATGTATGGCCCCCACGTGGCTAATTTCCGCTTTGCTCAACACCTGCTGGAGGAGGCGGGGGCAGCTCTGCCTGTGCAGGATGGTGCCACCTTATTGGCGGCTGCGCAGCAGAGCCTGACCTATCCGGAGAAAAGGCAGCGCCAGGGCCAGCGGGGCCGGGCAGCCTTGCAGGTCCATCGTGGGGCCGCCCAGCGGCAAGCCGACCTCCTGGCAGCTCTCCTCTCAGACCCTGCTGGGGCAGAAAAATCTTAAGAAATATTCTTAAGATTTTAAGTTATGATATTGATATTATTATAACTTTATGCTCTCTGCTGTTAGCCCTGGCCCTGGCTAAAATTGGATGTCAAAAATGGAACTGATGGAGTCCTCGTGGTGGATGTTGGTGATGGCCTTGCAGAACAGCGGCGCCACGGTGAGTTGCACGATCTTTTTGGAATTCCTGGCAGCTTCACTGAGCGGGATGGTATCGGTGACAACAAGGCGTTCAATGGGGGATTGGTCGATCCGCTCGATGGCCGGACCGGACAGCACCGGATGGGAACAGCAAGCGTAGACGGCTTTGGCGCCGTGATCCATAATGACCTTGGCCGCTTCCGTCAGGGTGCCGCCGGTATCGATGATATCGTCAAGAATAACCGCAATCAGATCCTTCACTTCGCCGATGATGTGCATGGCCTTGGCTTTCCCGGCTTCATCGCGGCGCTTATCAATAAAGGCCAGTTTGGATCCCAACCGTCGGGCGTAGGCTCGGGCCCGGGGTACGCCCCCGGCATCGGGGGAGATCATGACCAGGTTATTCTGAAAGGTAGCCTTGATGTACGGCATCATGACTGGGGAAGCGTAGAGGTTATCCACAGGGATATTGAAAAAACCTTGGATCTGGCCGACGTGCAGGTCCATGGTGAGGATGCGATTAGCCCCGGCGCTGGTCAGCAGATCCGCCACCAATTTGGCGCTGATGGGAACCCGGGGGGCCACTTTCCGATCTTGCCGGGCATAGCCATAATATGGTATCACCGCAGTGATCCGGCGGGCCGAGGCCCTTTTCAGGGCATCGATCATGATGAGCAGCTCCATCAGGTTATTATTGACGGGATGACACGTCGACTGGATCACAAAGACATCCCGCCCCCGCACATTTTCACCGATTTCCACCTTAATTTCGCCGTCGCTAAAGGTCCCCACGAAAGCCTTGCCCAGGGGCATATTCAGGCAGTTGCATATTTCCAAGGCCAGATCGGGATTGCTGTTGCCGGCGAAAATTTTCAGATCAGTGTTCATGACTCCTTGCTCCACCATCCTCGACAATAATCTGGCCGCGGCTTCGAGAAGGAAGCGCCGCCCTCGGCTGCCTCTTACCCCGCTGATTCAAGGGGATCGCAGCGGCTACACGGCCAGAGTTTTTTAACCGAATTATGTTAAAATATTCCCAAAATCTTGGCAAGTCGATTTTTGCAAAATTCTCACAGTCGACTCATTGTCATGAAATAATTGATAAAATATACAGGGAGGTTGTCGCTGGCGGCGTCCTACAGGGGAGTTTTAAGAGGAGCAAGGAGACGCAGGCTTAGAAGGCATACCAGACCCGGAACCAGTTGTGTAGGGCCTCACCCCGATCCTTATTGCCCGGTTCCAGCTGCGTCCGCAGGAGGAAGCTCCACCGGCCCAGATCGTATTTGATGCCGGGACCGAAGCCATAGAGGGAGTCGCCCAGGCCAGGGTAATTGCGCCAGGCAAACCCCGGTGAGGTTGGCTTATAGAGGTAGCCACTGATGCCCACCTTGAGGTGGGGCATGATGCAATAATCCATGGAGTAACGGAAAAGCAGATGGCTTGTGGGGGTAAGCGGTGAGTGCCCCGGCGCCTTGTCCTGATTATAAAGGAAAGACACCCTGAGTTCCGTAGAAGGTGCCAACTGAAATTTGGTGGTCATCTCGGAGCCGGTCCCCGGTGCAGTCTCCACGTCTCCGGCAGTTCCAGGGGTGGCCGTGATATGTACGGGGGGGCCGGTTTCGCTGAAGGAGAAAGACAGGGTCGGCTCTTTTTCTTTAGAACCACTCACCTGCATCTCGAGGGAAGATTTCGGCGGGCACAGGGGAATGGCACTGCCTCCCGTGGGAGATAACGCCCCCATGGCCTGGGTATTGGCAATAATGGTTATGCCCAGGCACCAGAACAGGAGCCTGAGGCACCGTCCGATTTTTCCCCGTAGCATGATTCTCCCCTTACATCCCTTACTGCTAAAATACCTTTTAAGATGCCTAAAGTCAATCTTTTTGTCATATGTGCGCGGGAGAAAAGGGGTGATTACGCTCGCCACCTCGTCGCCCCCTGGTCATCACTGCAGATACACCGGCAAGACTGGCAGCATGGCTACTAGATTCGGGGAGCGTACCTGCCGCTCGATCAGGTTCTGCCAAACTTTATCGGCCAATCCGAGAAAAAGATGAGTTGCCGCCCTCCCCTGCCCTACGCTCCTCGGGACCAGAGCCCAAAGAGCATGAGCTGGCAAAGGTAGGAGGGCGGCATTTCCTTTGGATTAAAGGAGTATTCTCAGCCTCCCCACGGCATCTTGGCATAAGTCTCGGTCAGGGCGTCCCGGAACTGTCGGAAAAATTTCTCGTGGCTAGCCTCCCAATCCGCCAGCATAGCGAGGGCTAGCTTGGCCTCACCCTCGGTCTTCTGGGACATGGTGTGATAAAAGTCGCTCAGGTCCTTTTCGATGAGCCAGGCCAGATTGAAGACGGTGACATCAGGTACCATGGAGCCTTCGACGCATTGTTGCAGGAATTCCGACCGGGCCCGGGCGTCAAAATAGTCCACTGGTTTCAGGACTACTTCCTCCACATCGGCCAGGCCGATCTTCTGCCCTGCCTGGATGTGGGAGATAAGCCTCTGCAAAAACTCGATATGTTTCTGCTCCTCTTGGATTAGGCGTTCGAAGGCCGAAACGGCTGAGCCGATGTTGAGGCGCGCCAGTGAGTCCTGAAAAAATTTCTTGCCCGTTTCTTCCTGATTGATGGCATACTGAAAAATCCGGATTAAGCCTTCCTGTCCTTGCATGGTATTCCTCCGCAGATATTGATTACGCCAGTTTGGCTTGCTTTTTCCAAAACCATTGCCATTTCACATTCAGCCAAATGATATAGACGATCATGAAGACCGTGGAGACTGCGGCCGGGAGAGATGTCTGGGGGCTGAACAGGGTCAGGGCCAACCCCCCAGCCAAGCCGTAATTTTTCAAGGTGCCCAGGAGCACCAGACTGGTAGCCCGATCTGGTCTTATCCCGTGCCACCGACATAGCCACGTAATAATCTCCCCCCAGACAAAGGTGCTGGCCACGGCAATGATGACTATGGGCACCAGGTCCCAAGGCTGGTGGAGGAAGAGTTGGCGATTTAACCCGACGATCGTATAAGTGATAAGGAAAAAGGACCAATTGGTGATGGTGCCTTTATAGGGTTCCAGGCGTCGGTCCCAACCCCAATATTGCAACAGCGCGGCCAGGAGCAAGGGCAAGAGGATCAATTCCGCCACGATGACGGCGATCTTGCCGGGATGCACCAGCAACCCCCCACCTAATAGCAGCCAGGCGCCCAAAGGGGTCAACACCAGGGCGGCGAGATAGCATCCCACGGTGCCCACCAGGGAAAATACCCGGTCGCCATTCAGGAGGCTGGTAAAGGGGATGACCGCCACCGCCGGCGGCACCACCGCCAGCAGGACAAAGCCATTCCGAATCTCCGGCGACTGAATCAACAGGGTGCTCAGGCCCAGTTGAATGCCTCCGAGCAGGAGATAATTGGCTAGACCAGCCCAGAAAGTCGCCATGAAGAAGCCCTGGAGCGATCGAAAGATGGTAATGGGTACACCCAGGACCGCCAGGGTCATGACCACGGCCAGGGCCGGCAAGACCAGGGGTTCGCTATAGGGTGCCCCCTGCCCTGCCCCCAGTCCGGCCAATAAGGCCAGGGTCAGGATAAAGTCTCGGTTGCGCCAGAGCCGCCGCATCATTACAAGACTTGCTCGAGCTTCTGGGGACTGGCAGCATCATAAAATAGCGGCGGCCATGGTTGTCCAGCCAAAAGGTGCCGTGCCGCTTCCACCATAAAGCCACCAATCACCTGGTTGGTCATGACCACTGCGGGGTTGGGCTGATAGATGCATGCCGCCCGGCTGAGAGGGCCAAGGAGATTCTCCTGGACCGCAGCGCTGGCCATGTTGAGCAAGGCTGCCGGAGTCTGGGGCTGCAGTTGGGGATGAAAGGCCACGACCTGACCCCGGGCCACATCGGCGCCGCCGCTGACCAAAGGGATGCCCTGGGCCGCACAGGCTTCACTCAAGGCAATCCGACTGGCGAAATTGTCCATGCAATCAAAGACCAAGTCGAATTGGCCGATGGCTGCCGGTTGAAAATAATCCGACACAAACCGGGCCCGCAGGCCATATTTTTCGTGGAGGCGGGTGGCCAAGGTCTGCGCCTTGCCCAACCCCACCGCGCCGCCGAAAAGAATCTGGCGATTGAGATTGGTCACTTCAATAATATCCGGATCAATAATCGTTAAGTTCTGATACCCAGCCAACGCAAGGCCAAGGCCAACAAAATTCCCCAAGGCGCCGGCCCCGATGATGCCCAGAGCCGGTTGGTGCGGCGGTTGGGGCCAGCGGGGGCCGCGGTATGTGGTCACCGCGGCAGAGCTCTGGCCCGTCATGAGGATGGTTTTAACCTCTTCTAAGATAAGACCGGCCGTGATAATGTCCAGCGCGCTATCCATGGGGGGAATTGCCGGGGGGAGTTGCCGGGTGGGCAAGACTTCCCGCAAGGCTCGCCATTCCCGGCCCCGTTGGTAGGTGAAAATGGCCAAACCCTGGGCAGCCCCCGTTTGCCAACGATGGCCGCGCACCACAACAGTATGGCCATGGTGGAAGGCCTCTTCCAGGAGGATTGCTGGCCAGGGCGTAGTAGCTTAGGTCCACCCAGGGATGGCAAGGCCGCAGGGCATCCACACAGAGGGGATGGGTAAGATGGCCAACCAAATGATGGAGGCGCCAATCGGGATTTAAGGCACGGGCCAGATCGAGGAGCACGGCATCGAGCTGGGGGGCGATGACATGAATGGTATTGATCCCCAGGGCCGCGGTACCCAGAAGCAACAGGGAGGTCAGGGGCCCGTCGTCTCCCACCACTCCAAGCCGAGCCCGGCTCAGGAGCTCCTGGCGCCATTCCGGGATGCGTAGTTGCCGATCCAGGCGGAGGGGGACCACAGAGTTTACAATCCTTCTAATTTCGGCGGGATATATGGTACCGGGGAGAGGCGGGTCCGGACCTCGACCTCCAGGGCTTCCCGGTCCGAAGGGGTGAATTGCCGGCCATCATCCCGGAACCGCAGCATCGCTGGCCGATGACTGATAAAGGTCCGGCCGGACAGGATGCCCCTTTTTTTATAGTGAATCTCCTGTTCATGCCAGCCGGCGTCACCGATGACAATGGCATAACAGAAGCCGCCATATTCTGTTTCCCAGAGCCGGGCTGACCGTACCGGGGAATCGGTGATCAGGGTGACGCTGCCCCGGCGCAGGTCGGCTTCACCCCAGTGGCCTTCCTGGAGGAAGACCAGATCCTGGATGACGATCTCCACCTTGGCCACTGGCAGCCACAGTTGGGACGTGACAAAATCCAGGACCGTGGCCTGATTGGCCGCATCGATAGCGGAAAATTGCTGCAGGGCCAGGGCGCCGTGCGAGTGAATCCAGCCATTAATCAGCATAGCCGGGGGCAAGGCCTCCCGGAAGGCCGCGATCTGGTCAGCCGCCAGACTGGCATATTGATCCTGATTCTTGTCGTTCACCGGAAGGCCGATGTCCACAATGACCTCGGGCTGCTCCCGCCAGGCCAGGGTGAAACCGTACCACTCATAACTCTGGCCATGGATAGTGCGGACCGCTTCATTAATGGCAAAGGCCTTGGTCTGGGCAAAGGGAGTGATGCTGATCTCCTCGGGGAGATCGGCCAAAATGATGTCAGTCTGGACCGCTTTTTTGAGGTCGGCCAGGCGTTTTATCTTCATAGGAGCCGTCGCCGCACGTAGTTTTCATCCACCTGGAGCCGTCCGGTGTAAGTGCCGGGCAGGCGAAACATGTCCTCGCCCAGGACCCGGTGCAAGATGCTGATGAGGCCCCGGGCGCCGGTCCGTTCCTGTTGGGCCCGACGGGCCACCGCCCGCAGGGCCTCTGGAGTGAACTCCAGATCAATCCCCCAAGTCTGGAAGTCAAACTGATAGGCTTTCAGGGGGCTATCCTCGCTATCGGTTAGGATGGCCACCAGATTGTCGGTGGTGAGCAGGTCGTAGGTAATTCGCACCGGGAACCGCCCCATGAGCTGCCGTTCCATTCCAAAGACCACCAAGTCTTCGGTGAGAAGATGGTCTTGCCAAGCACCGCTGAAACCATGCCGCTCCAGCCGTTTCGCCACAATGGTGTCCAATTTATCGAAAACGCCGCCGGCAATGAACAAGACATGCTTGGTGGACAGAGCATAGCGATCCCGGCCTACCTCCACCGTATTATCCACTCCCTCCACCAACTTCAGCAGGCCTTTCTGCACGCCCCGACCGGACACATCCCGTTGGGTCACAGCCTCCACCGCCACCTTATCAATCTCATCCAGATAGACGATCCCCATCTGGGCCACCTGGGGGTGCCCCCCCGCCGCCACCAACAGGTCCACCAAGATGTCGCCGGTGTTGCGGCCGACATAGCCGGTTTCGCTGAATTTGGTCAGGTCTTCCACTACAAACGGCACCCCCACCAGGTGGGAGGCGGTTTCTGCGGTATAGGTCTTGCCACAGCCGGTGGGACCGATGAGGAGGATATTGGCTTTGGGGGTTCGGGTCTGGCGCAAGGCCTGCTCAATATCTTTGCCGTTTTGGGCCAAGGCTTCCTTGAGGGCATGCCCCAGGCGGCGATAATGAAAGGCAATGGCCGTAGCCATGATTTTCTTGCCCCGCTCTTGGCCGATGATAAACCGATCCAGATCCTCTTTCAGAGCCACCGGGGTCTTGGCGAATTCAATGATGTGTTCCACCGCCGCTTCTACTTTTTGAGAACGATGCTGCTCAATCTTCTCCTGGATACGGCGGCGAGTCTGGTCAGAGACAAAATCATACATAGACTAACCTTACGTCCAAATTGCTCGTCACGAGTCGAACGAGGGTTGTAACCTGCCCTGCCTCTCAATATAGGATACAGTAGTGCCAAAGCGCGACGGCACCTGCGGCCTTATAATGAGTATCCATCCGGCAACTGGCAGAATTGGCTTGAGATTGCACTCGAGCAAGTATCGATTCAAAAATAACCTTCTGAATTAATTTATTATTTCCCGCACCCTAACCCAATCCCTGCTACGCCTGGAGAGGGGGTTAAGGACTTTCCGGATGAGACTCATTATGGTTTCTTCAGTAGATTCTCTAGTTCCCCAAAGCATTCCGGCCCGCCAGGTGAAGAATTACTCTCGCCCTGCCAGCAGGCTGCCAGGGGCGTCGTTGCCAAGAAGTGCGGGTCCAGGTCGGGTTGTGCCGCAAACAATCTCTGGCTCAACACTATCTCGCCGGGGGTGCGGGCATAGGGAAGATAGGGGTTATCGTATCGTGCCACAATTGCTTTGACTAGCTCATAGTGTGCTTCATCGACGAGCGGAAAAAGGCTGAGGCGGTCCCGAGAAATGGCCGGCTGATCGGATTGGACAAGTTCCTGAAACTGGGCCAGAGACCTTAGATCAAAAGCCACGACAATGGCCGCCACTGCTTCCCAAGCAGTTTGAACCCAGGGCTCGGGGCACGCCTGGCGCTCCCGCCCCATTTTGATCCTGTCTAACAGGGTTGCCGTCCTATTCATCTATTTTTCACTTCCAGCACTCCGCTTACTAGCCGCGGATCGTCGGCAGGCAGAAGCCGATCTGTGAAACTTACCACCGACAGATCCCGCCCATACGTATCCAGGCTATTGTAGCCGTTGCGTTTCCGGGCGTTGTAGCCATAATACATGGCATTGAGGCCCTCCTGCAGGGCTTGAATGATGCCCGTCGCCGAGAAGGCGGTGGGTGCCTGATAATCCGTCAGACAGATGGGTTGCCGGGGGGCATGCCGGCGCAGGAGTGGGTGTTTATAATGATCCAGGACCACCGGCTGAAAGGGGCCCAAGGTGCTTACGGCCACCCGACAGTCCGGGAAAAAGTAGGGGCGGCCGTAGTAATCTTGGAGGGCATAGTCGCCCGTTCGCTTGTAGACCAGATATCCGCCCGGCAGTTTGGGATCGGCCAGGAAGCCGACGCCGTCTACCTCCAAGGCACCTTGTCGGGCTACTGCCAACAAGAGCAGGAGTTGGGGCTCGGGCAAGGCCTGGAGACGTTGCAGCTCGGCCAACTCATGGCGATAGTGGTCAATTTCCTGGCTGAGGATCTGGGCTTGGACAGCCGTGTGGAACCAGTGGGCAAGCTGCTGAGGGACAGGGCGGGAAGACGACGCCTGGGTAAGACGGACGTAACGGGCCGTCAGCCACTGGAGGATATCTTGGCGGATCGCCTCCTGGTGGCGCAGGTCTGCCAGTAACTCAGCGGCTTTGGCCGGTTGTGGCCCAGACTGGGCCAGATACGCCAAGATTGCCGTTTTATCCTGGCCATG
>CAZARS010000022.1:0-4300 GCA_964487625.1 uncultured Desulfobacca sp. | reverse complement strand
GGGTGCGGAGGAAGTATGGCATCACTTCAAACAAAATGGTCTGCACTGTGGCATCCAGCACCGGCCGCAAGGCCCTTTGGCGGGACGCTATTTCCTGCAGGAGATCCCGGCGCACCTGAGCCACAGCATCGGGGTAAACCGCAGGAAACTGCTCCACCAAGGAGGTTAGTTTCAGGGTGCGGATGAACCAACGTCCCTGATGGCGACGCAGCAGCTCGTACGGAGGAGTTGCTTCGACTTCCTCGCCAGCTGCGACCTCCCGCCTGCCAACCGCCGCTGCCACAGCTGGGTCAAGCAGCAATGGCACCCACACATAGTCGTCTGCCAGCAGGACCTCTGGGGCTCCGTCAACCAGTTGCCACATACGCGTCATCTCTTCTTTGCCGGGTTAGGGGCCACGTTAAGGAAGGAGACGATGAGCCGGCCGCTTCCAGACTGCCCTACCCTCCCCCTTCCTGGGGCTTAATGGCCCGCACTGGCACATACCAATAGGTTTCCCCCGCCTCGGACTGCTCCAGCCGGGCATATTCCCGGGCTGGCCCGAGGGTGGACCGTCCCCGGGCCAAGAGCGTACCTCCTTGCAACTGCCGTTGGATATCTTCCAAAATCTGCCGTTCTTCGATACTCCAATCCCGGCGGGCCAACATCTCCTCACACAGGTCGCGCAATGAGCGGTCTTCATAGGTACCCTGCTCAAAAATGGCCAGCAAGCCCTCCCCTGCCTGGCCGGGCAGGATTTCCACCACCAAGGGCAGCGGCTCTTGCCGCCGCTGTTCATCAACTTGAGTTACCAGCTCAGTCATTTGGTCCCCTCCCCTGCCCTACTGTCGCGTTGCTGGCAGGGCGTTCCTCCGAGCCGCCAGAACGATACAGGGGCAGCAACGTCCTGCCCGCCTCCCCCTGGGGAGCGGTCTTATCCACGAGCATCTTGGTCCTGAGCACCAGGCAGGATTCCTCCAGCTCAATCTCCAAGATATCTCCTTCCTTGATGTCCAGAACCTCCCGCAGGCTTTTAGGCAGGGTAATCTGGCCATGGCGCAATACTTTTACCACCGTCATACTTCTCTCCTTGTCAACACGCCCGCGGCGTCCGGTATCTGTAATTGTGTAATTTAGTATATCAAGATTGTACCCCCATGACAAGTTGGGAAGCAACGAGGGTATAGACTTGGTAGGAAGGATGGGTTGGGGGTTCTGGAAAGAAAAGGCCGGTCAGCGGTACCGTGCGGCTGGAGGCTCCCCTGACTGACTTATGGACCTCGGGCCACCTGCTAAGTCTTGGTGAGAGCAAAACAGCATGACAAGGCAAGGCAAACAATGGCCCCGGGCCAGCGGGCTTTTCTCTGGCACCGGAGCCTGTATCCAGGAGGGAGCCGATGGCTTACCCCTTAGCACAAGGGGTCTGGTAATCGCCGTAAATGGATTTCAGGACCACCTCGGCCTTGGAGCCCACCGGAGGCATCCGATCCCAATTAACCTTGTAATAATTCACCGTCGTTTTGAGGGGAAGGACATTATCGGTAATGATGCCACCGTTGCAATCAGAGGGGCAAACCACACAGCCGGAGAGGAAGTTGATCACTTCGGCCGTGCCATGATAGACAAAGTGAGGGGTGTAAGGTTTAAAGACTTCTTTGCCTTCCACGATGATCTTTTCGTCGATCAAGTCTTCCATGGCGGCTTCTACAATGTTGCCATCCTTCAGCCACCGGATGGTGACGATGACCGGATCCCCGTCCAGATAATCCTCCCGCGTTGTGGTGGGCTTCAGCCCGGTCCGCTTTTCTACTTCCTCCATAGGGATCTGGCGGCGAGACCGCAACCCGATGGCCTGCAAGGCCTTGTCAATCTCCGGGCGAGGCACATCAGTGGTAAAGACAAAGAACGGCTCCATCTTGCCGCCCTTGCAGCCGAAGAAGGCTTGGAAACGCCTTCCCCAATCCACCACCGAGGGTTTGGAAGGGTCTTTGGTAACCGTGGATGAGATCAACAACTCTTTGTTGCGGAGATTGATGATCATGTGATCCTGCTCGCCCTTGACGATCCGGATGTTTTTATCCTCTTGAGCCGCAGCAAAAGCAGGCGTGCCAGCCAGAGAACAGAGGCCCAGAGACCCCAGGCCTAAACCAATGATTTTCAAGAAATCGCTGCGGGTAATGGCGCCCGGCGGAGCTGGGGCCTTCATGGTGCGATTGCCCGTTAGGAGATTCTCATGGGCATTGCCTTGACAACAACTGCAGGTTGGTTTTTTTTCTGGTGCTGTCATGTTTCTTTTCTCCTTTACTTAAAACTCTCAAGACTTTCTGAGTTTCCGTCCGGAAACTATAGTGTTATCAGCTAAAGCGCTAGATTAGTTTTCATCCGAAAAGGCCTCATATTGTGGATGGATCGATTGTAAGAGCTGGGTAACCCAGCCCCTACAATGGAAATTTTCACCTGATTGGGGGCCTTGAGCAGGCTTGCTACCAGTTTCCGGATAGCCATTAGATTAACCTTCGAAGGTCTGATGTCAGGGCGGAGCTCAATCTCCCCACCACTAATCCTTGCTCTAAATCGGGCCTTTCCGGTTCAAAACTAGCGAGATTTTCTCCCTCCGGCCTCGACGGAAGACTTGAGACAATTCTCCGGCGCGCCAACGGCCAGCAGCTTGGTGCTTAGCCAGACCAGAACACGAGGAAGAGGGCCAGCGACAGGATAGTCCGCACCGTTATTCCTAGAAGCAGGAGTATGGCATAGGGGATAAACGGCAGGCGGACCAGGCCCCCGGCCAGGCCGATGGCCGACAGAGGAATTACCGGTAGGGCTAGGGCTCCCAAGAAACCGAGCTTGAGCCACCGTTCCTCCTGCCAGCGGTGGCGCCACCACTCCTCCCCCAGTATAAGGGGCAGGAGGTCGCCCAGGAAAAAAATGCCGCAGCCGAAGCAGAACCACCCCAGGACCAACAAGAGGAGAAAGCTGACGGCGCTGCCGGTGGCCAGGCCAAAGGCCGCCATCAGGGCCGGAGCCACGATGGGCTTGGTCCAGGGAAGCCAAAAACTCTGGATACCGAGGGTCAGCAATGCCATGGCCCATAATTGGCCCCGCGGACCCATAGCGCGAAAATACTCCGCAAAAAGCGGCAGATTGGCCATGCGCAGGTTATTGACCTGAAACATCAGGTGAAATTCTAAGGTATAAACGTAAGCATCCAGGACGTGCCAATAACGGAGAACCAGCCAATAAATTCCTCCCCCGAGGCCGATAAGGAGAAGCAAAATGACCGCTTTGAGGTAAACCCGACGAAGCCGCTGTTGGCGAAATGTTTCAGACATGGATCTTCAAGGTAATCGTTCAGATTGAAGTGACGCTGTCGCGACAGACGTCCCTGTTGAGGCGAGCCTAAGCTCCAGAGACATTCAGGCTAAGGGATCGCGCAAACCTTTCTTGCTCTTGTAGCGGTTGTAAAATACCGGGAGCAGGGAGACCAAGATAATGAGAGCAAGGCCAACAAAAAATTCCCAAGACACCTTTCCTCGCACCAGGTCCAGCAAGGAGCTGGAAAAGACGATGAAGGCGATACAGGCCGGCAACATCGTGAAGAAGGTGGTGATGGCATAGGTCCAGAACTTGATCTTGGTCAAACCCAAAGCGTAATTCAATAAGTTAAAGGGAAATAGGGGGATGAGGCGAGTAAAGGCCACCACCTTCCAGCCGTGCTGGGCCACTGCGGCATCCAGTTGGCGCCAGCGGGGGCTGCGCAGTTTCTTATCAATAAAATCCCGGGCCACATACCGGGAGATGAGAAAGGCCAGACAGGCCCCCAGCGTGGCGCTGGTGATGGTAAAGACCACACCCCAGAACGGGCCGAAGAGGATGCCCCCCACGATGGTAATGGGCAGGCCAGGCAAGAACAGGGCCGGTGCCACGGTGTAGATGAGCATATAAATCAGGGGGGCCCAAAACCCGCCAGCCTGGATAAGCTGGCGTAAACGTTCTCTCTCTAGATACTGAGTGGCCCCCGAGAAGTGTACCAGGGCAATGAGGCCGACCACCAGGGCGAGCATGGCCAACTTGACCCAACCTCTCCGGGCCTGAGCCTCCGCTGTGGGCGGTTGGAAGGTGCGCTCTCGGCTCACCGCCGCTGGGACTTCTTTTTTAAAGTACGCTTTGAGCCGCAACCGATTCCAATAGGTAATGGGTGACGGCGACACCTTGACGGTGCCGGCCATGGTCTGCTCCGGTGCCAATAGTAGGTCCAGGGCATGGCTGGCCGGTGTGAGCTTGCTGAGGAAATTGTAACACCCGGCACAATAGGTGACGA
>CAZARS010000021.1:25821-29333 GCA_964487625.1 uncultured Desulfobacca sp. | reverse complement strand
ATCTTGGAAGCCGATGTCCCAGTCTACTATCGCTACCGCTTTGTGTATGACCCCTTCAATCCCAGTTACTTTCCCGACTTTCCCCAGACCCCCCGTGCCATGGATTCCTACCTCGGTTACGGTTATGCCCGCCCGGATGCAGGCTATAACTTCGGCTCCGCCTTCAGCCTGCCCATCGAAGGCAACAGTTATGGCCATTATCGCCTCCTGGAGGTCAAAGCCGTCAATATTGACCCCAAAAACTGCGGCCAGGTCTTTGTGACCGAATACTATGATTCGGAAAGCAACACCACCTTCCAGGTCTCGGGCTTCGGGAGCAACAATCTGGGCAGCGAGAAAGGCTATCTTTTCAATCAGAAGATCAAGGATTACCTGTTCGGTTATGCCCTGGCGGGCTACGACCAGGGCCGCCCCCTGTACCAGATCTACGAAGCTGACCCGCCCAAAAAGTATACCTTCCGCTTCACTCACCCCAACGGTGATTGGTATGAAGGTTTTGGCTATGCCCCGCCCAGCCACAAGTATGTGAAGAACTACACTGAAACCATGCTCTCCGAAGAGGGCGCTCCAGGCACCTATATCATCCTCGATGTCAGGTATGTCAATATTGATCCGGCCAACTGCGGCTCGGTCACCGTCCTTAAGTACCAGGATGCCGAGAGCGGCCAGCAGGTCAAGGTGGCTTCCGGCCAGGGGAGCAACTACCTGGGGAGCGAGACCGGCTACCTCTATGCCACCCAGGCCGTGGATTACAAATATGGCCGGGGTACCAAGACCATTGCCGGGAAGCCGACCGTGGTCAATTTTGAGGCGGACCTGGGCGATAGGTATCTCTTCCGCTACACCTACGGCAACGGCGACTCCTACCAGGGCTATGTCTATCGTAAGCCTGGGGAAGTATATTACCCCGGATGGAGCTTGGATACCCAGAACGAGCTGAAGCTGACCGGTTCCTACCGAATCCTCTCCATGAGCTATAGCGGCGAGACGGCCAGATATGGTCAGGTCTATGTCACCACCTACTACGACGGTGACACCACCCAAAAGAGCTTTACGCCCGTGAACGCCGGCTCACCCTTGGGCACGGCTTACCTGGGGAGTGAGGTGGGCTACCTCAAGAAGGCCGATGTCTCGGTTTACCGCTTCGGCAAAGGCTACTATGAGGCCGACGCTGGCGACACCTACACCTATCGTTATTACATCACCAATGGCGATTACTATGAAGGCAAGGTCTATTGCAGCGTGTTCGACAATCGTTATTACCCCGGTTATAAGTTCCATAAGATCAATGAATTGGGCAACAACGGCTACTATGAGATCAGATCCCTCAGCCACACCGGCGTGAGCAACACCCAATATGGTCAGGTTTACGTGAACTGGTACTACGATGCTGACCGGCCGACCCCGAAACTCTTCAGTCCCCTCAATTACACCACTCCCCTGGGGACGAAATACCTGACCTCCGAGCTCGGCTACATCATCGACACCGTCAACCCCAACCACAAATTCGGCCAGGGCTATTATGAGGCGGATGAGTAAACGCATCCTCCTGCTGTCCGTCCGCAGGAAATCGGTTTAATCATGATCTGAGCCGCACCCTACCCAAGGGTGCGGCTCTTGTGCTTCGCCGGCTCAGCCTTGTCTTTTCCCAGCGGGGCCGCCGAATAAAATAGGAGGGGAGGGCGGGGATATGGTATAGTAAACGCAACTTCTGCTGCTGTTCTTATGATGCCTGATATTGCCACGAGACAGTATAACTTAACCGAACCGGTGCCCTAGCCCAAGGAGCAGTCCATGTCAGCCCCCCAGCGTCTTCTCGTGAAACTCCGGCCCCAGGTGTCGCTGGCAGCTATCCCTGCCCGCGTCCAACTCCGTCCCCTTTTTGAGGATATCCTGCCCCCGGAGGAATTGGGGCTGACCACCACCCCCACTTGGTATCTGGCTGACCTGAGCGATGGCGGGCCTAATCCGTGGGATCTGGCCCACAGTCAGGTAGCGGCGCAATTGGGCCTGTCTCCCAATGATATCCTCTTTGTGGAGCCGGATCTACCGCAACAATTTTTCCCCGAGCAGCCAACTCCCGTTACAGCCGAGCCGCTGCCAATAGATCTGGACTGTTCCCAACCCAAAGGTCAGAACCCCAAGGGGGGCCGAGCCGTCGGGCCAGAGCTGGCCTGGCATCTGGGGGAGACCTTTGCCCAGCTCAAGGCAGCCCGGGAGGAGGTGGGGCCTTTCCAAGCCCCCCGGACCATGATCGCCCACATTGATACTGGATATGATCGCCGTCACGAAACTTGCCCCACCTTTGTCAGGTATGACTTGGAGCGGAATTTCATCGACGGCGACGGCAATCCCAAGAGCGCTCAGGATAAGGATTATTCCGGTATTTTTGACAACTCCGGCCACGGCACCGGCACCTTGGGCATCCTGGCCGGCGGATCGGTCTCGTCGTGGGGGAATCTCGTGTTGGGGGGCGCCCCTCAGGCGGAAGTGGTGCCCTTGCGCATTGCCAACCGAGTGGTGCTGTTCTACACCAGCGTGCTGGCCCAGGCGTTACGTTATGCCCTGAAGATCAAATGTGACGTGGTCACGTTGAGCATGGGGGGGTTGCCCTCGGCAGCCTGGAATGAGGTGATCAATGCCGCCTACGAGGCCGGGATGTGTATTGTGGCTGCAGCCGGTAATAACTTCAGTGACCTGCCCACCCGGCATATTGTCTATCCAGCCCGCTACCGTCGGACCATTGCCGCCTGTGGGGTTATGGCCAACGGCCAACCCTACTATGGTTTGGATATGGGGACTATGCAGGGGAACTTTGGGCCCCAGCATATCATGGTCTCAGCTTTAGCGGCCTATACCCCCAACATTCCTTGGCCCAAGTTCGGGTGCAAGACTATTGTCGACCTGGATGGCCAAGGCACGTCGGCGGCGACGCCGCAGATTGCTGCGGCGGTTGCCCTCTGGTTTGAGCGGTATAAAACCATCTTGCCCCGGGATTGGCGGCGGGTGGAGGCAGTCCGGCACGCCCTCTTCACTTCGGCGAAAAAAAGCGATGCCACTTATTTCGGGCATGGCTTGCTGCAGGCCAGAGCAGCTCTGGCAGTAGCTCCGGTTCTTAATCTGCCCATGACCCCAGCAGACCAAGATTCCTTCGCCTTCTGGCGGGTGCTGCTCGGTCTGGGAATCAGCGAACCGCCGCCCCAGGAGCGGATGTTTGAGCTGGAGGCCACCCAACGCTGGCTCCTCAACAAAGATCTGCAGGCTGTTTTAACCGATGAGCTTCTAGCCCAGCCATCCCAGGCCTTCCCCCAGGAGACAGTCCGCCGCCTCATGGAGATCCTGATTGAGGATCAAGCAACTTCCCAGGCGCTGCGGCAGCACCTCATAGCCCGCTATCCGGTGGTTTTTAAGGCACCCTTGCCCGATGCCTTGGCCCAGCAAGTGGCAGCGCCGGCCGCGGCGTTTACCGAGACGCCAGCGGCGGCCCCCCCGGCCCACCGGCGTTTGCGCAT
>CAZARS010000021.1:7687-25798 GCA_964487625.1 uncultured Desulfobacca sp. | reverse complement strand
GACCCGAGCTTTGCCGGCCGATTCGCCACCGCGCCCATCAGTGCCGTGGTCCTGAAAGTCCGATGGGAGGAGCTGGCCCCCGGCCCCAAAGGCGAGTATCTTGAAGTCCTTGATGAAGAGTATGTCGATGCCCAGACCACGGTGACGTATCCACCCGTCAATCTCAACGAGCCGCAGCTCCTGGCCCAGGATGGCTGCCCGCCTTCCGAGGGCAATCCGGCTTTTCATCAGCAGATGGTCTATGCCGTGGCCCAACGCACCATTGAGCTGTTTGAGCATGCTTTGGGCCGGCCGGTCCTGTGGCGGCATGGCCATAATCCCCAAGATGAAGAAGACGACAGCCTCTTCGTGCCCCGGCTGCGCCTCTTTCCCCATGCCCTGCGGCAGGCCAATGCCTTCTACAGTCCGCAGGAAGTGGCCCTGAAGTTCGGCTATTTTCATGCCACGGCTGGCGATCTGGAATATTACGTGCCGGGTCAGAAGATCTTTACATGCCTGTCCCATGATATTATTGTGCATGAAACCACCCACGCCATCCTGGATGGGATGCAACGGCATTTCCGGGAGGCCACCAACCCCGATGTCTTGGCCTTCCATGAAGCCTTTGCCGATATCGTGGCCCTCTTGCAACATTTTACCATGCCCGAGATTCTGGCCCATGAAATCAGGCGTACCCGCGGGGACCTGGAAGCCGCCTCCATCCTGGGCAGTTTAGCCGTCCAGTTTGGCCGGGCCATCGGCCGACGGGGAGCCCTCCGCGAGGCCATCGGCAGCTTTGATGATCAAGGTCGGTGGCAGCGTCTCCGACCGGACCCCTTGGCCTACCGCACCACCTTGGCGCCCCACAGCCGCGGGGCACTCCTGGTGGCGGCCGTTTTCGACGCCTTTCTCACCATTTATCGCAACCGGACAGCCGATCTACTGCGTCTGGCCACCGGCGGCCGGGGCGTACTGCCCGGTGGGGCCATCCACCCTGATCTGGTGAACCGCCTTGCGGCAGAAGCTGCCAAGGCTGCCAGCCATACCCTTACCATGTGCATCCGGGCCTTGGACTATCTCCCGCCGGTGGACATTACCTTCTATGAATATCTGCGGGGCCTTATCACCGCTGACCTGGATCTGGTGGCGGATGATCCCTACAATTATCGGCTGGCCTTTCTTGAGGCTTTTCGCCAACGGGGTATCCTGCCGTATAACCAGGACCCCCAAGATACCGCTCCCCTCGCCGAGGAAACTTTGCGCTGGCGGGGCATTCCCTTGGTGGATCTCCCACGGTCCGTCCAGAATCATTTCCGGCGGCTGGTGAATCAACTGAAACGTTATGCGGATGCCTGCTTCTATCTGACCGATCGGCGGATTCTGTTCCAAACCACCCGGCGGTATCGGTTGCAGCTGCACAATGCCATCAGCGACTTGGTGCAGAGCTTAGGTCCAGCAGAAGCCCGCTTCTTCGGACAATTGTTTGGCCTAGACGTCTCTCTTCCCATCGCCGTCCATGAACTGCGACGCTCCATTCGCATCGGCCCCAACGGCAATTACTTGCCCCAGATCATGGTGGCCCTGACCCAAGCCCGGCCATTCTCCCAGCCGGTGCGAGGGACACGCCAAGTATTCCGCGGCGGCTCCACCTTGATCCTGGATCTGACCCAACCCGCCATCAAATATGCTATATTTAAAAATATCGCCAGCAGGAGTCGGGAGGCCCGGATCCAAGATTACCTGGCGGCAGTCGCGGCTGATCCGTTGCGGGCGTTGCTCCTGGACCGGCAGGAGCCCTTTGCCATCCTTCATAACCTCGGCGAAGGGTAGGGCTGTCGCGACCTGTTTTTTAGACAATGAGGTGTTAAGTTCATGACGGTTTTCTCCACCATGATCAAGGCTATCTTGGGAGGGCTGGTGGTTGCTGGCTTGTTGGCTATGACGGCGCAGGCCCAGCCCCGACTGGATGATCTGTCCCAATTCCGCTGGCAGAAGCGGCTGTTGTTTCTCTTTGCGCCGGCGGCCGATGATCCGGCCTTGCAGACCATGCAGACGGCCTTGGCCCAGGCCCGGGCCGAGGTTCAGGCCCGGGACCTGGTGGTTTTTCTTATCCTGGAACAGGGCCAGAGCCAACAGGATGGGCAGCCCCTGGCGCCCCCAGCCGGCCAGGCTTTGAGACAACGGTTCGGCATCAAACCCCAAACCACTACCGTGGTATTGGTGGGCAAAGATGGTGGGGTGAAACTCCAGCGCCCCGGGCCGGTGCCCCTCACCGATATCTTTGCCCTAATTGACAGCATGCCCATGCGCCAACAGGAACGCCGTTCCCGCTAAGGGGCGCCAGACTGCCAAGAACCCTTACAGAGAGAGGATAGATCCGTATGGCCCATGCCAAAAATGTCCTGGGTGGACCCCTCCAGATATGCTGCACCGCTCCCTTGACCGGGTTCTATCGTACCGGCACCTGCGAGACCGGCCCGGCGGATGTGGGCACCCATGTCATCTGTGCCCAGGTGACCGCAGAATTTCTCCTGTTCACCCGTTCCCAGGGGAATGACCTCATGACTCCGGCCCCCGAACATGGCTTCCCGGGCCTCAAACCCGGGGACCGGTGGTGCCTCTGCGCCACCCGCTGGCGGGAGGCTTTGGTGGCCGGCGTGGCCCCGCCAGTCATCCTGGCCGCCACCCACGAGGCCGCCTTGCGGTATGTCAGTTTACCAGACTTGCAGAGCCATGCCCTCGACGAGGCGTCATGACCACCAACCACTGAACACTGACCACTAACCTATGGAACCCCCCAATTTCCCGCAGTGGACCATCTTAGCATTTGTGGAACAATTGGCCGAGGGCACGCCCCTGCCAGGGGGCGGATGCGCCGTCTCCGTGGCCGGGGCCTTGGCTACGGCGTTGGGTGCCTTATCCAATCACATCACCCGCCGTCGGCTCACGGATACCCAGCAGCAAGCCATGTTAGCGGCCATCCAGCCCCAATTGGACCGGGCCCGGCAGACTTTTCTGGAACTCATAGATGCCGATGCCATGGCCTATCACCAAGTGGTGCTGGCGCGGCGCCTGCCGCAGAGCACCGAAAAAGAGCGAGATGCCCGGGCCGCGGCCATTGCGCAGGCCTTTGCCCAGGCCTGTGAGCCGCCCCTGCAGATGGCCCAATTGGGTCTAGAGACTTTAACCTGGGCCACCACCCTGGCCGCGCAGGGCAGCCCCGTCATTCTGGCAGATGTAGGCGTTATGGGTTTTTTAGCCATAGCGGTAGTACATGGCGGTTTAGTGAACGTCTTCTCCAACCTGACAATGATGGCCACCGCGCCCCAAGCCCCTGCCCTCCGGAGTGAGGCCCTGGCTCTGCGACAGGCTGCCGAACAACAGGGCCGGGAATTCGCCACCCTTTTGTATGGCCGCCTGGGAGGCCGATAAGAATCACTCTACCAAGAATCTTATGGCCATGCCAGGTTCTGTAGGCGCGGGGCCGAAGAAACTTAGCACGACAAGAAGGAAAGAACATGGCCCATAAATTCGACCCGGCCCATAAGGAGGCCTTGACCAGTGCCAGGCGACAGGAGGCGGTACAGCCCCATGCCCTCCTCCAGGAAGCAGGCCTGGAGGGCGGCCACGTGGTTCTAGACCTGGGCTGCGGTACTGGTTTTTTCGCCATCCCCGCAGCCTCGCTCGTGGGGCCTACCGGTCAAGTAATCGGTGTGGATATCCAGCCCGAAATGATCCAGGCGATCCAGGAAGCGGCCCGGCGGGCCGGTTGCACCAATGTCACCGCCATATTGGCTCCCGGAGACTACACCCTTCCCGTCGGGCTGCCGCCGGCGGACTGGGTGATCTTGGCGTATGTCCTGCATGAGGTGACCGAACCACAGAGACTCCTGGGTCTGGCCTTGCAGAGCTTGAAACCAGGCGGCAAGATTCTCATTGTGGAATGGCCCAAAGAGGATGGCCCCCATGGCCCCCCCAAAGCCGAACGTCTGGCACCGGCCGAGCTGGCTGCCCACTATGGCCCCCTGGGCCTGCAGCGGCTCAAGTTCTGGGAGGGCCCCCCGGAATTTTACGCGCTGGTGTTGCAGGCCTCTCCTTAACCCGGCAGCAGCGCTCCTGGACTCCATGCCAGGTTGCCTGCCTTTAACTGCCTTTGGGCATGTCCCTCTTGCCGCCCTTGCTCGGGAAAGGTTTGGTATAAAGGTGTAATCAAAAAGTTACCTCCTCCCCACCTTGCTCCATCCCCCCAGTATGGGAGGGACTCGAGGCATAAACAGCCATGGGAGTGAAACTCACAATAACATCAAGGCCGTTGACTAAAGCAGGCAGCCTCACTGGTCATTCTAAGTAAAGCGAGGCATATCAGCTATCATGATAGGTTAAATCCTTTGATGGCCATTGCGCCAGAAAGGATAGCATCAACTTGAGTGCAACTCGGCAGTAATAGTACTTGCGGAAGCTGGAGAATCACCGTAAACTTCCGGCAGAGGCAGCCTATGACAAAAGAGGAAGAATTATTGGCCACCCTGCAAAGCGATGAACAACTGCAGAGACTATTAACCTGCTTCGAGCTCTCCAAAACCCTGGTCTCCACCTTTGACCTGGAAGCCCTCATGCGGCTTATGGTGGAGAAATTCAATGAGCTCATACCGGCCCGGAATTGGTCCATTTTTCTCCTGGAGCCGGATAAACAGGAACTGCGGTTCTTCGTGGTGGTGGGCCTGGATGCAGCTCAGGTGCAGCATATCCGCTTAAAAGTCGGGGAGGGCATTGCCGGTGCCGTAGCCCAGAGCGGCAAACCCATCTTTATCAAGGATGCCCGCAATGACCCGCGCTTCTGTCCCAAGGTGGATGAACATACCGGCTTTGAAACCAAGTCCATCATTTGCCTGCCGCTGCGGGTACGGGGCGAACTGCTCGGAGTATTGGAAGTCATCAATATTGAAAACGAAAACTTCTTTTTAAAGACTTACCTGCCCCTCCTCAATATCCTGACCGATTATATCGCCATCGCCCTGGACAATATCCGTAATTTTGAAGAGGTCAAGCAGAAATCCTTTATCGATGACCTGACGGGGTTTTATAATACCCGCTATCTGGCCTGGACGTTGGATGCCCTGGTGGAACGGATCATGCTGGAGGGGCAGTGCCTCTCGGTAGTCTTTTTGGACATGGACAATTTCAAACAGGTGGTGGACACCCATGGACATCTGCTGGGCAGCAAGGTCTTGGTGGAGGTCGCCAAGGTGATCGGGCGTCTCCTGTCCCCCGGCGATAGCCTCATCCGCTATGGGGGGGATGAATTCATTATTTTACTACCCTATCGGGATAAGGCGGCCGCCTATGAGTTTGTCACCCGTCTGCGTCGGGCTGTCAACCAGAGCTGTTTTCTGATGGAGGAGGGGATCAATCTGACATTAACAGCTAGTTACGGATTGGCCACGCTACCCGATGATGCCATGGACAAGACTGATCTGCTGCGTCTGGCGGATGCAGCCCTGTTCTCGTCCAAGGACCGGGGCAAGGATACCATCATGGTGGGAGCTGATCTGAAAAAAAAGCCCAAGGGCCCCGGAGACAAGGTCTCGAGTTAGCTGCTATGTCTGCTTTATACAGTGTTAAAAGAACCCCATGGCCACACGCAAAAAGACCCTCAAGCCGTCCCAACTCCTCAAATTAGCCAAAGAAGTTCTCACCATCGAAGGGGAGGGCATATTTGGCCTCATCGGTAAGCTGGACGATAACTTTGTCCGAGCTGTAGAGCTGATTTTTGGCGCGGCGGGCCGGGTTATTGTCACCGGCGTCGGTAAATCAGGCATAGTTGGGCGGAAAATTGTTGCCACCCTGAATTCCACCGGCACGCCGGCCCTCTTTCTCCATCCGGTGGAGGCCATGCACGGCGATCTGGGAATGATTTCTCCCGGCGATGTGGTCTTGGCCCTGTCCAACAGCGGCGAGACTGCGGAATTGACCGTGTTGCTTCCCAGCATCAAACGGTTGGGCATTCCCCTTATTGCCCTGACCGGGCGGGTCGGTTCCACGTTAGCCCGGCATAGCGAGGTGGTCATTGATGTGGGTGTCCCCCGGGAGGCCTGCCCTTTAGGCTTGGCCCCTACGGCCAGCACTACGGCTGCCCTGGCCATGGGCGATGCCCTGGCCATTGCCTTGTTGACCCAACGGGGTTTTCAGGCCAGCGATTTCCGACGGTTCCACCCCGGCGGCAGCCTAGGGGCGCGGCTGTCCTTGGCCATCCGGGAGGTCATGCTCAGTGGCGATAAGATCCCTCTTCTCAGTCCCCAGACCAAGCTCCGGGAGGCCTTGCCGGAAATAGATCGCAAGGGCTTCGGTGCCGCCTTGGTGGTGGACACCTCGAAACGGTTATTGGGGATCTTTACGGATGGCGACCTGCGCCGCTGTCTGAAAAACCATAAGAATATTGAGGGTCTTACGTTGGGAGAAGTGATGACTTCCTCCCCTCACGCCATCGGCCCCGAGGCCCTGGCCTCTCAGGCCCTCGAGCTCATGGAGCAGAAAGCCATCACCGTGCTCCCCGTGGTGGCTGCTGACCGCCGGGTTGTGGGGATCGTCCACCTCCATGATCTCTTAGGACGGGGTGAATTCCGGTTTACCTGTTGACATTCCGTCAGGTGGCGATAGCGGGAGGCGGCACGTTTTCCCGCCCTACCTGATTTTCTAAAAGGTGCCGGTGTGCCGGTGATCTTAGCCAATAGATCGGCAGAGGAAGATATGCCTTTACCGGAAGGTTTGCTCATAGAATTGGTAACTCCTTTAACGCCGGTGGGCTTGTTGGATCGGGCCAGTTTGGACCGTCTGGTACAGCGGGTGAGCCCTTGGGCCGCAGCCTTGGTGGCTGGTACACCCGGACTGGGGGAAGCCCTGGAACTGCCCCCCCTGGTGCGCCAAGAGCTTTTCACCGCTCTGCTGGAGAGCAAACCGCCGACCCTACCGTTATTTTTCGGCATCACCGGTGGTTCCTTAGAGGAAACCCTGGCTTTGGCCCAACAATTGGAACGGCTCCTGGTGCCGGAGTCGGCCCCAGGAATTTATTGGCTGGATCTTCCCTTATGGTGGCACAGCAACCGGGGTTTGCCCCAGGCGTATGCCCGGCTCAGCGCTTCCCTGGCGCGTCCCTTGGTCCTCCTGAACCAGCCCCATCTCGTCCGCAGTCTGGCCAAGCCCTTGAAACATCTCAATATCCGAACGGCGGTACTGAAAAAGCTGACCAACTTAGCCGGAGTAGCCGGCCTTATCCATCATGGGGAACTCCGCCGCTTCCTCCATTATTATGCCGCGGCGGCAGCCCGCCCTGACTTTATGCTCTACGAAGGAGATGAACGCCGCTTCCTAACACGACCCGGGGCCCGAGGGGTGGTCTCGGCCGGGGCCCAACTCCTGCCCCAGGTCTGGCACCAGGTGGCCCAGGCCTGTCTATCCCTGTCCCAAGGCAACGGCCAGGGTGATGCCGCCGCCCTGCTGGACCTGAGCCGTCACCTTCTTGCCCTGCAGGACTGCTATCACCTCCAACCTGCGCCCCTGCTGAAACTGGGGCTCCACGAGTTGGGCATCCTCACTCATCCCAACATCTGGCCAGCCACGCCCGCGGCCCCCACCCACCTACTGGAACAGTTTCGTCAAGTGCTGGCCCAGACCCGGGCTGTGGTTGTCGGGCAGGCACCTTCTACCTCTGCACAGAGCCTATGACCGCCACCAGGACTGGACAAGCCCACCCGCCTGGCAAACTGCTGCGGCAGGGACAGAACAGCCGCCGGCCAGAAAAACCGGCAGCAGGGAAGGTAAGCAGAGAAAGGCTGCGGATCCGGCTCGGCCTGCTGGCCCTTGCCTTAGGGCTCCTCCTGGCATCCTGCCAGCAGCCGCAACAGTCAAGGGCCAACGGCGACTCGCACCTGGCCGGGGCAGAGCTCTATCATCGTCTGGCCTGCCACGGCTGCCACCGGCGCCACGGCTCCGGCGGCACCTTGGGCCCGGCCCTGGACGACTTGGAAAAGCGCCTTTCCAGGGCCGAAGTGGCAGAGCAACTATTGACGCCAGGGCGGCGCCACGGCGAGTCCCGGATGCCCACTTTTGCCTTTGTGCGTCCCCAGGAATTGGAAAATTTATTAAACTTCTTGCAACCCGCAGCCGAATGAGTTTGCAAAATTTAAGGCCTTACCACTAATTGTCGGCCAACCCGGTAGGATCCCTGAAAGAACCCCAATGAGCCTCTTGAACCCCCGTAGCTTTCGCATTGACCTCATCACGGCCTTTGCCGGGTTATTGCTCATCACTTTTGTCACCGTCCTGGCCTACAACTACAGCAACACCTCCCGCATCGTCCTCATGCTGTCCGATAATATCATGGACCGGACCACTGACTTGGTGATCAAAAGCACCGTGGAATTTCTCACCCCGCCGGCCCGCTTAACCGAATTGACCGCCTACCTGGTTGCCTCAGATTTACTCTCTTTAAAGAACTTGCCCCGGCTAGAACGCTATCTGGCGGGATCCCTGCGGGCTTTGCCCCAAGCCTCCATGTTCTATCTGGGGGATCAACAGGGGAATTTTCTCTTGGCAAGGCGTGAGGATGGCGACAAGATCGCCACGAAACACATGCGCCGCACGGGCCAACAAACCGTCACCACCTGGAAAGTATGGGATGACCACCATCGCCTTTTAGCCACTCATACTCTGACCACCGATCTCTATGATCATCGCACCCGCCCTTGGTATAAGACGGCAGTGCAGACTAAACAATTATACTGGAGCGACCTGTATATCTTTTATACCGGCCACGAACCTGGACTCACCGTCTCTTTTCCTATTATCGACAGTCGGGGGAGGGTGCTGGGCGTCGTCGGCTGTGACCTGGCCTTGGTGCAATTGTCCCATTTCCTGCGGGGCCTCGTCATCGGGGAGACTGGCTTAGCCTTTATCATGAATGAAAAACAAGAAGTAGTAGCCTACCCCGACCCCGACCAGATCGTGGCCCAGCATCCCGGTGAGGCCGAAACCTTTCCCATCCCAGTGTTATCCTTACAGAACCAGGCGGTAGTAACAGCTTTTCAGCATTACCAAGAGCACCGGGTGGATGAATTCCCTTTTACTGTCGGCGATCGCCGCTACCTGGCCTCCTTCACTAAATTCCCTGCCTCCTTTGGCAGCCTCTGGAAGGTGGGGGTCATTGTCCCAGAAGATGATTTCACCGGGGCAGTCTTCCGCCTCATGCAACAGGTCCTAATCATCTGCTGTTGTTTCTTTTCCTTAGCATTGGCTGTGGCTGTCATCCTGGCCCGCCTCATCTCCAAACCGGTACTGCGCCTGGCGGCCGAAACCGATCGCATCCGCCATCTGCAGGTCGATGAACCCCTGCAGCTCAAATCCCATATTACGGAAATTCAGGTTTTGACTCGGGCGTTTGAACGGATGAAAGGAACGCTGCGCTCCTTCATGCGGTTTGCCCCTCGCCAATTGGTGCAAGAAGTGGTACTGGGAGATAAAGAATTATTGCTCGGTGGGGAGCGCCGGGAGGTGACCCTCCTGTTCAGCGATCTGCGCAGTTTCACTCAATTCGCCGAACAGAACCGCCCCGAAGACGTGGTGCACGTGCTCAATCTCCACTTTGACGCCATGATCCAGGTGATCGCCGCGCATCAAGGCTATGTGGTGGATTTCCTCGGTGATAGCCTCTTTGTCGCCTTTGGCGCCCTGCATCCCGACACTGACCATGCCACGCATGCCGTGACCTGCGCCTTGGCCATGCAAGTTGCCCAGATAAAATTGAACGAGCAATGGGCTGACCTGTCCCTGCCCCCCCTGGAAATGGGCATTGGCATCAACAGCGGCTCCTGTGTGGTCGGCAACATGGGCTGCCCGGAACGGATCAAATACGATGTAGTGGGCCATGCCGTCAATGTGGCGGCCCGGATTGAGACCTTCACAGTGGGCGGCCAGGTCCTCATAGGAGCAACCACCCGGCAGCTTCTCGGCGAGGGCTTTATCCTCTCTGAACCTCTCTCGGCTTACGGCAAAGGGGTAGAAGGGCCCCTGACCATATACGAAGTGCGGGGCCGCCATGATCACCCTGAACTGACCCTGCCCCCCGTCGTTCCGGCACTGCAGCCCCTCCAACCCCCCTTGGCCATCTTTCTCCGTCTCATCACCGGTAAGCAAATCGCCACTGATCTCCATCCGGCCACCCTGACCCAGATTTCCCGGGCCGGCGCGGCCTTGACCACGACCACCCCGTTGGCTTGTTTTGCCCCCTTACAGCTTGTCTTCCCGGAAACCAATGGGAACAAACTCTATCTGGATGGCAAAGTGGTCAGTTATGATCAGGAACGACACGATTACATCATCAAATTTTCCCCCTTGAGCCCGGCGGCGCAGGCCAAGATTGAGCAGTTTTTGGCCCGGCCAGCGTAATACCAAGTTCCGCTAATCGGGCTAGCCATCGTCCAGCCGGAAAGTCCACAATGCCCCGTCGCCAGTAGAGATGAATCTAAAATAATATCAATATACTATTAAAAATGTGGGGAGATGTTTAGGCCCTTGCCGGGAGGGATCCAGGGTGAGGGGGCCAAGAATCTTTGTGCGGGCACATAAGTAAAGAAAAGGAGATCTTCCCAGAAGACCGGCGCGGCAGAGCCGTTAGGCCGTGGTGCTCTTGGCCAGGGCCTTGAGCTGGGCCACCACCTCATAACCCACACGGTGGCCTGCTCCCACCCAACCCAGTTGAATATCCGGCTTAATGTCACCGTGAAAGTCCGAGCCCCCTGTCATGATCAGGTCCAGCTCCTGGGCTAACTGGCGATAGAGCTCCCGTTGCTCGGGCGTATGTTCGGGATAAGAAACCTCCAAAGCCTGCAAACCCCACCCTGCCAGACGGACCATGATCTGCCGCAGGTGTCCTATGGAACCGTATTCCAAGGTAAAGGGGTGGGCCAAACCAGCGACACCGCCGGCCGCCCGGATCATGGCAATGGCCTCCTGGGGCGGGAAGCGGAATTTGCTCACATAGGCCGGTCCATGATTGCCGATGAGGCGCTCAAAGGTGGCCACATAACCTTTCTGCACCAACACCTGGGCAATATGGGGGCGGCCGACCTGGCCTCCCCCTGAAACTTCCTCTACTTCTGCCAAGGTAATCTTTATCCCCAGCTCCTGGAGCTTGGCGACGATCTGGGGGTTGCGCTCTGCCCTGGCCTTCTTGAGGACCCGCAACTGGGCATCAAGCTGGGGGGAGCGGTGGTCTACAAAATACCCCAAAATATGCATACTTCCGGGCTCGTGGTGGGCGCTGATTTCTATGCCGGGGATGACTTCCAACCCCAGCTCGCTGCCAGCCACAAGGGCCTCGGCCAAACCATCAATGGTGTCATGATCAGTCAGGGCGATGGCCCGCAAACCCCCGGCCTTGGCGGCCGCCACCACCTCCCGGGGCGAAAGGGACCCATCCGAAGCCGTGGAGTGCACGTGGAGATCCACGATGTCCATGAGATATTGCCTTAACAAGAGGTCCAAGGTTAATAGCTAGTTTTCATACCCTCGGCAGGACCAACGCTGGGCCCCTTGCCTCTGCCAACAGTGTTGATCTTAACCATTATTCTTGCAGCTGTCGAGGTCTGGGCAAAGAGAAAGGCGGCCCGGAGGCCGCCTGGGTGAGGTTTAAGCCAGCTCGTTAGAGCAGTTTAAATTTGTTGGGATACTCGCTGTAGTTCTTCCGCAGATCCTTCTTGATGATCTTGCCGGTAGGCGTCCGCGGAATGGCATCCAGGAAGACTACTTCCCGGGGCAGTTTGTATTTGGCCAACAGGTCGGTGCAGGAATTGACGATATCCTTAGCCAGATCCATGGACGGGGTATGGCCGGGTTCCAGCTCCACCATGGCCACGACTTTCTGGCCCAGGATTTCATCGGGGATGCCCACCACCGCGCAATCCCGCACTGCGGCATGCCGGACAATGGCATCTTCGATTTCCGAAGGAGCCAGGCGGAAGCCGGAAGACTTGATCATGTCATCTTCCCGAGCCTGGAAGAAGATGAAGCCGTCTTTGTCCATGATGACCGCGTCGCCCATCATGTTGTAGCCGTCTTTGACGCCCTTCTTCTGGCTCTTGAGAAGCTTCTGATCCTGGACATAGGGTTTCCAATACACGGTGCCCGTGGGGCCTTTCACCAACATGGAACCCACTTCCCCGGGGGCCGCCTCGGTGCCGTCTTCCTTAATAACCTTGACTTCAAAACCCGGCAGAGGTTTGCCGATGGAATCGGGTACCGGCACATCGCTCATGGTGTTGGAGGTCACCAGGTGGACCATTTCGGTGCCGCCCAAGCCTTCCCAGATGGGCTTGCCGGTTTTGGCCTGCCACATGGCCAAGGTTTTGCCGGTCAGGGCATCGCCGCCGGAGGTGTACATCCGCACGGAGCTCAGGTCGTAGTCGTTGAAATTGGGCATTTCCAGGAGTTTCCGGTAAGCCGTGGGCAGACCGGTGACGACATTGACCTTGTGTTTCTGAATGGTCATCATCATGTCGTCGGGGGTGAACTTGGGCAGCAAGGAGATGGTGGCACCCGCCGCAAAGGGCACCAGGCAGAACGTGCCATAACCAGCGGCAAAGGATACCGGTGCGGAACCGCCCAACACTTCGCCGGGTTTCAGTTTCCACACATACTTGTTGACCAGGTTGGCTTCGATGATCACCTCTTTCACAAAGTGGACGCAACCCTTGGGCTGGCCGGTGGTGCCGGAGGTGTAGAGGATGACCCCAATGTCATCGGGGCTCAGTTTGACGTTTTCAAAGGTATCGGCCGCTTTGGCAAATTCCTCGGCAAAATCATAGTAGCCTTTGGCCTTGACTTCGTCGGGTTTGCCGCCCACCACGATAATCTTGGTGGGGAACTGGAAGTCCTTCTGACCGGCTTCCACCGGCCCCATGAGGGGGGCGCTGACGAAGAAGGCGGCGAATTCTGCATTATTCAGAGTAAATTCGATCTCTTCCTTGGCCCACAGGGGGGAGACGGGGACCGGAATGGCGCCGATTTTCTGAATGCCGAAGTTGATGGCCACCGCTTCGGGGGTGTTGGTCATGCGGATGCCCACCCGATCCTGAGCCTCCACCCCCAGGCTCTTCAGGATGTTGGCCACCTTATTGGCCATCTTCAGGAGCTCTTCATAGGTGATGGTCTTGTCGCCGAAGAGGATGGCGGGATTCTTGCCAAGACCGGCCTTGACATGTTTGTCCAGAAACTCTTCGGCGATGTTCACCGGACCGGCTACTAAATGTTTGAATTCTTCCGGCACGACGTGTTCGGGCCATAATTCTTTGGGGGGTAAGTAATCAGCGGGGATTTTGCCCATATTGCCTCTTCCTCCTGCAATGTGAATGATTAATCGTCTCTACTCCACGCAAACTGGAGAGATGCCAACAATGCCCAAAGTCCTTGTGAATGGTATAACAATCCCCGCCACCTTGTCAAGATTTTTGCGCGACCCAGCGCAAAAGTCCTTGTGAATGGTATAACAATCCCCGCCACCTTGTCAAGATTTTTGCGCGACCCAGCGCAGAAATCTTCACGCCACCTAAGCTAGCCTCCTGCCGCGGCTAAGGGCCTGCCTCTGCCCCCAGCGGTCGGGGGCCAGTTAATCTTTATCCGGAAAGGCCGATTATTGAGAATGGCTCGATTGCAGGGGCTGGGTTATCCAGCCCCTAAAATCTTTATTGATAATTTAAGAAATAGAAAAAAGAGACGATAAGAAAGAAAAAATTAGTTGTTTCATAATTTGTTGATCTGTTAAAATAACAGCAAATATTTATTAACTATTAAATGACTAGTATTTTTCATTAAATCATCGCAGAGAAATATCAAGGCCACTTACTAGGAAAAATTTATGGCTTTTAAGGCCAAACTACTTAGTTTTACATAGATCATTATATATGGTTATTTAAATGCGTACTTTTTTTAATTTTTTCTTATTATTGCCATTAAAATACGTAAAAAAATTTTGGCAATAGAGCGGGGAGGGCGGACTCTTCCCGGGCCTCCTCCTTGAGACCTGGGTTGGGGGAGATGATCTCATTGCCATTCGGTAACTACTCAATATAACCAAATATTTGCTAGGGCGAGTCTCAGCCCCACCCTTGGCTGGCTTCCCTCTCGCTGATGCCGCGGCGGAGGCAGACCAACCAGTCATTGGAAAAAACAATAATATTGATAGGTAATTTACCGATCTCATCAGTATCTTTGCTATGATGGCAGCGCTTTGGCAACAACGGCAAGGTTGGCCGGCCCCAACCCGGCGCCGGCTCCAACGGTCTCCTTCCCGCAACCTGTGGTTGCTTGGGGTGGGGATTGTGGTCTGTGGGCTGGTGGCCTGGCTCGGGTCCCCTAGCTGGGCTGGGCCAGTGGTTCAGGCGCCCCTCGACGTGGAGATCATGATCCCATCCTATGCCGTGCTCACCATTTCTCCCAATGCCATCTTGTTTCCGGATGCAGATCCGGACCTCACGCCGCTGATCCCCGCGGCGGAAAATCCCGTTCAGATCAATGTCAGGGCCCGCACCCAGCCGAATCTGGCCGTTACCCTGACGGTCCGGGCCACCACCCATCTTCTCTCTGGCAAAGACTCCATTGATATCAGCAATGTTTCCTGGACCGTCTCGGGCCGCGGCTTCCAGCCCGGCACCCTGAGCCTGACCGAACAGCCCATGGGCAAATGGCAAGGTCCCGTGGTCCGGCAGACCGGAACGGTTAGTTATTTCCTGAAAAACAGTTGGTACTATGCTTCCGGCAAGTACCAGACTACGGCGGTCTTGACCTTGACTGCTCCCTGATTCCATGGATGGAAAGGAGGATCAACCACGAAAAGAAAACAATCGTCGGGAATTGGGCCGTAGCGAAGTTAAACTTATGGAAATAACTATTACCAGGAGGTAAAGAAATGTCTCGCCAACTTCTTCTTATCCTAGTCTTGGGCGTATGTCTCGGGCTGGCAGGTTCGGCTTGGGCGGCTGAGGATACAAAAGATCTTACCATTTATGCTAAAGTTTCTGCCAAAGCTAAGTTGGCACTGGATCCTACCCAAATCACTTTCGATGTTGATGATGCTGATCCCGATACCGGTCAACCGATTGCCGCTGACTACCCTGTGAATGTCACGGCCAAATTCAGGACTACTGTCACAGCGCAGCTAACAGTCTCTGCAAATAGCGATCTAGTTGATGGGGGAAAGAGCATCGCAATCGGTAATGTTACCTGGGAGAGCAGCTCGCCCGATTTTGCAACAACTGGAACTATGAAAAAAAACACTGCCGTAACTGTCGCTTCTTTTAATGGTTCTGGCACGAGGACGGGCTCTTTAAATTTCTTTCTGGCCAATAAGTGGGAATACACTCCCGGAAACTATACTGCTACGGCCACCTATACCCTGACTGCGCCCTAAGGTGGGCCTCCAGGCCAGTCTAACAGACCCTCTCGACGGCGTGCCACGCAGCTTGGCTCACCTCGAGGCGGGCTAGCGAGAGGCAGTAGGGTAACCACGTTGGCATAGATCAACTATGGCAAAATCCTTCACCAATTCCTCTCCCCGCAGCCGGGGGAGGAATTGGGTGAGGGGCCATAAAAAGATGACAAGATGCAAAACTCTATTGGGCAACCGCGGTCAAAGTCATGGCAAGGGAGGCAGGATACCCGCATTTTGTTTGCCCCTCGCCAGCAGTTCTACCGTTCAGGAGGATCGTGTCCATGAGGTGCCTCACCTGGTTGTGGCTGGTTCTCCTGCTGGGGCCAGGGCCGGCCCTGGCCCAACCCCGGTTGGTGGTGAGCCCGCCGCTCCTGCAACTGCAATTGGCTTCCCCCACCGCGACGCAGGCTCAGGCCACGGTGGATGTGCAGGTCTTGGTCCCGCCCGGCCTGCCCTGGCAGCTCCAGGTGCTGGTCTTGGGGCCGCCCTTGTCCGCCCAGGGCCAGAACCTGCCCATACTCCCCTTAAGTTGGCAGGGCAGCCCCGGCCACGTGTTTCAAAGCGGCAGCCTCCGGCCAGGGGGGCCCCAGCCCTGCGGCCGGGGTCAGGGCCCCCAACATGGCCGGCTGCAGTTTACCTTAACCATTCCCGAGCAGGTGGGCGCCGACCACCTGCGGCTGAAACTCCTCTTCCTCCTGCGGAGCCTGTAAAGCGAGGGAATATGCTGCCTCAAACCACCAAGAGAAGATCTGACCGAGAATTGTCCTTCTTTCTTTTTCTCCTGTGCTGCTTTGTTCTGGCTTTCCTTGGCACGGCCTACCGACCTGCGGCAGCCCAGATGGCCCTGGAAATCAGCCCCATCCGGGTGGAGCATCAGATTCAGGCTGGGATGAGTGAAACCAACGTGGTGGAGGTTTGGAATTCAGGGCAGAAACCGGTGCGAGTCCGGACTTCTCTGCAAGATTGGACCATGGACCAACAGGGGAACCTGAAATTTTCCCGGGCCGGTGGCAAGCCCCAATCATTGGCTCCCTGGCTGGAGATCAATCCCACCGACTTCCAGGTGGGGCCGGGGGAAAGGAAGCAGATCCGTTATACCATGAATGTCCCGGCCTCTGCCCGTCCCGGCAGTTATTGGGTGGCCCTCATGGTGGAGGGTATGCCCCCCCAGGTGGGCCCCCCCGTTCCCAAAAAGGTGGCCCTCCATGGCCGGTTTGCCGTGTGTATCTACAATTCGGTGGGCTCCCGGGAGATCCGGGGCAGTTTCAAAGATTTCCAGGTGCACACCCGGCAGGGGCGCCCCACTTTGCTGATCTCCTTGGCCAATCAGGGGCAATATCATTTCCGGCCCCAGAAGAGCAAGGTTACCATCCGGAACCAACAGGGGCAGCAGGTGGCCAGCGTGGACGTCCCCGACGCGCCGGTCCTCCCGGGCCTGACCCGTGATATCAAATGGGAGCCGGAAATTAAACTGGCGCCGGGACAGTACCAGGCTGAAGCCCGGTTGGATATCGGCCGGCGGGAAATGCTGGTGCGGCAGGTAGCTTTCACTGTCGGGCGATAAAGCGGTGAGGGCCCTATCTGGGCTGGCCAGCCTGTGGTGAGAAAATAAAAGCCTCGGTTGGCCAGTCTGGGCCACCTTAATCTGACAACCTCAAACCGGCCCCACTGGCAGTGCGCAGCCGGGTGTGGCCTTGTAGTCTGACCTCACCTGGGGAGTCGGTGACCGGCGCCTTTTTCTCGACATGCAGTTTCCGTAAATTTTGCTTATCTCTTCAGAAACAGTCCAGGTATGGCCTGACCCTGCTTTTGTTGGGCTTTGTCTACCCTTACTATATCTCCCCCGTCGCGGCCTGGGCCCTGGCGGAAGGCGGCGTTCATCCCACCGTCGGGCTGTACTATACCACCATGAAAACCTATGGCGCCACCATCACCAGCCAGGAGCAATTCTCTGGCCTGGAGTTCTATCAGTATTTACCCAATTATGGGCGGCTGGAGGGGAATATCGGACAGGCCCGGCTGCACGGCGACGTGGACTCGGCCAAAAATTACTATATATTCCTGGCCTTAAGGGATTATCTCCTGGGGCGGGGGAAGCTTGACCTGATCGGGGGTGATCAGTATGCCGAGATTACCACTTTCCCGGTATTTTTTGCCAACACCTTTTATCCGGCCCAATATTTCCGCGGTGTCGGTCTGCAGTACGCCCATCCGGCCTTCCGTCTCAGTCTCCTGAGTGGTCGGGTCATACGAAGCCGATCTTTTTATTATACGACCTATGAGCCGTGGGGGGGAAATGTTTCCGGGGGCTCCCTCAATCTCCATCCCGGGGAACGCCTTTGGTTGGAAGCAAATATCTACTGGACCAGAAATGAGCAGGGCACTGATGGCCAGGTGGCCACCCAGCGCAATCTGGTGTATCGTCTGGCCAGTCTCTGGCAGCTCTGGCAGCCGTTCTATTTGGCCGGAGAATTTATGCAGAGCTTTAATGTCCAACCGGATAACCAAGCCAAACGAGATCTGGCGTATCGGGGCGGCGCCATCTGGCAGAGCCCCCGGTTGAACCTCGAGATGAACTATCGCGCCATTGGCTCCTATTTTCATTTTATTAATAATCTCTATTTTCCGGATGCGGGAGCCCGGTGCTATTTCCT
>CAZARS010000021.1:0-7677 GCA_964487625.1 uncultured Desulfobacca sp. | reverse complement strand
CAGGCCTCGCCGTGGCCCTTCCTGGGCTTTTCCGGAAGCTACAGTTCCACCCGGAACAACTACACCTCCTGGGCTAACCGCGTTATAAATGACACCGTTTTCCGCAGTGCCGGGCTGCGTTGGTCCCTCCCGCCTGGGCCGAGTTTTTTGCTCAACTATTATCAGAGCGCCCTAACCACCCAAAGTGACTATCCGGTGCACATCCGGGGTCTGTCTACCGGCCTGTATGGCGAACTTTCCTGGCGTTGGCAGCAGTGGGAGCCCTATAGCCGTTATAATCGGTATGACTTTAAAGACGAGTCGGGCCAGGCGAATAGTTACCGGCGCCAAAGTTCAATCATAGGTCTGCGGGCCTACCATGGCAAGATCTCCTGGTATGCGGAGGGCCAGTATGACCAGTATCGCCCCCCTGAGGCCGGTCTGGGCTCCACCGGCCTCCTGCTGCGCCTCGGTGCCAACTACTATCTTTCGGAAAAATTCTCCTTCTTCGGCGAGCTCAACTATCGACCGGATGGCTCCCTGTTAGGCGGGAATGCTGGGTTTAACTGGCAACTTCCCTATGACCTCCAGCTCCGTTTTTATGCCCGTCATGAGCATGGGGCCCGGGGCGTGGGTGATTTTGGAGATACCTATGCCGCCAATCAGCTCAATGTGCAGATCAGCAAAAAATGCCGTTGGGGGCAAAAGATCCACATCGCCGGGGCACGGCCCGGCCAGGAGTGGCTGGGGTCCGGTAGCATTGAAGGCTATGTTTTTGAAGATCTCAACCTGAATCACCTGAAAGACCCCGGAGAACCGGGCATGGCCGGGGTGACAGTGAGCCTGCCCGATGGCACCACCACCGAGACCGACGAACAGGGGTATTATCGCTTCCCGGCCGTGGCCAGCGGGACCACTACGGTCCGGCTGGATGCCCGGCGGATCCCGGCCTCCTATACTTATTTAGTCGATCAACTATCCACCTTGACGATCCAACGGCGAGCCAAGGCCAGGGTGGATTTCCCCTTTGTCCGGGGGGTCCAGATTAAAGGGCGGGTGATAAGCCTGCAGAGGAAAGGGCAGGCGAGTCAAGGCCTGCCCGATGTCCTGGTCTTGGTCCAACCGGGGGATTACAACACCTTTACGGATAGTGAGGGGTATTTTGCCTTTACCGGTTTGCCGCCGGGCACCTATGAAGTCAGTCTGCACCCCGAATCCCTGCCGGAACATGCCCAGATCCAGGCGCCGGCAGTGCAAACCGTGACCCTGGCTCCAGGTGAACGCCGGGAGAACCTCCTCTTCCGCGTCGATATGGAGCGGCCAGTGCTCATCTTATCCCAGGCCGGACCTGGCCAAGACCATGAGGATTTTCACGAAAAAAGAGGCGAGGCGGCAGCGCCGGCGCGATACTGATTTTAGCGCCACTCCTCGGGAGCTGCATGATGAGTAATCTACGCCGGCCATTTGGCTGGCTTGTCTGGCTGGCCGGCCTCGGCTGGCTCTTTTTCCTGGCCGTTGGCGGCGGGGCCCAGGAGCTGCGGCTCCTCCATATAAATGATTGGCATGGTTGGAATGAACCGGCACCCCCGCGGCAACCAACCGAGGTCTTGGGAGGGGTCGCAGCCCTGGCGTATCAGCTCAACCTGCGGCGTCAGGAAAAACCATCCCTGCTCCTGGCCGCCGGCGATATGCTCCAGGGCAGTGTCTGGGCAAATTATACCCAGGGGC
Organism: uncultured Desulfobacca sp.; assembly: GCA_964487625.1. Taxonomy (GTDB): domain Bacteria; phylum Desulfobacterota; class Desulfobaccia; order Desulfobaccales; family Desulfobaccaceae; genus Desulfobacca. The sequence goes on along the minus strand of CAZARS010000021.1, from coordinate 5,970 downwards.
AGGCCAGCCTGGCCTTGCTGAATGCCCTGGGCGTCGATGCCATGGTGGTGGGCAACCATGAATTTGACTTCGGGCTGGCCGCCCTGGAGGCCCGTATCCGGGAAGCCCGTTTCCCCATCCTGGGGGCCAACGTCCAGGGGGTGGCAGGGCTCCGGCCATGGGTGCTCCAGGACATTGCCGGGGTCCGCTTGGCCATCATCGGGGTGGTAACACCTCAGACACCCACCTTGACGACCCTCCTGCCGCAAGGCCAGGTTCGGTTCCTGCCGCCCGCCCTCACGGTAGCGCAGTATCTGCCTCAGGTGCGGCCTCAGGTTGATCTCGTGGTCGTCCTCTCCCACCTGGGATTGGCCGGCGACCGGCAGTTGGCCAGAGAAGTCAAAGGGATCGATCTCATTGTCGGCGGCCATTCCCACTCCCGGCTGGAAAGCGGCGAAAGGGTCGGCGCCACCCTCATTGTCCAGGCCTGGGAACATGGCAAGACCCTGGGGATCGTTGATCTGAAGGTGCGATCAGGCAGAATTGAGGCATCCCGGGCTTGGCTCGAAGCTATCCCGGCTACGGGCCCCCAAGACCCCGTCATCCAGCAACTTGTGGTCCAACAGGAGGCTGCCCTGCAGGCAGCCCTATCCCAGGTGGTGGGCCAGACTGCCGCCCCCCTCGCAGGTGAGCAGATCCGGAGTCAAGAAACTCCCCTGGGGAATTGGCTGGCTGATGTGGCCAGGGCTGCGACCGGGGCCGAGGTGGCCATCCTAAACAGTGGAGGCATCCGGGGCAGTCTCCCCGCGGGTCCCATCCAGCGACGGCAGCTTTATGAGCTCCTCCCCTATGAAAATCACCTCATCACCCTGCGGGTTTCCGGGCGCACGCTGCGCCAGGTTTTAGAGCATGGCCTGTCGGCCTTACCCCGCCCGGCCGGCCGGTTCTTACAGGTCAGTGGCCTCGTAGTCCGCTTCGCTCCCTCAGCTCCTCCGGGGCGGCGCCTGGTCAGCGTCGAGATCAACGGCCGGCCCCTGAGGGACCAGCAGCACTATACGCTGACCACGGTGGATTTCCTGGCCGGCGGCGGGGATGGCTACGGGATGTTGGCCAGCCATCGCCAGCCGGGTAATGGTGCCATGGTCGGCAGCAGTGCCAAACCTTTCCGGGAGATCGTCAGCGAGGCATTGGCTGCCACAGAAGGAGTAGTCCCTCCCCCGCTGGGCCGCCTGCTCCCCGCAGCTGAGAATGGGGCAAAGGGACGGGGGATGGGGGATGAGGGAGGCATCCCCTCTTTCAAGGGATTCTCAGGTGGAGGGCAGGGCATCTATTGCCAAGGGGCGCTCCAATGACCATCTCTACCTTATTGCCTTCTCCCTGGCGGGCGGATGGCGAGAGTCAGGCTGGAGGGCAAAATATCTCTTTGCTGGCCCTTGGTAGGAGATGCCCCGACCTTTCCGGGTTGCTGCCGCGCTCCTGGGGGGCGGTTAGGAACCGCAGCCGTGGCCTTCGCCACTACAGGTAAAATGCGGGGTAAAATGGGGTAACCGGCCCGTCAGATACGCCTCAATGGCCTCTCGCACGGTCCGCTGGCCCTGGCCGAACCTGACCTCAATACCCACCTGCTGGAAACCCATGAGGGGACGCATGCCCATCCCTCCGGCAATGATGACGCCTACCCCGTGTTGGGCCAAGTGATTGACCGGCGCCAAACAGCCGCCCTGCTCATGGGGCACGTTGGGCAGGGTGTTGACTTCCTGCACCTGGCCGGCGGCAATCTTGACTAAGGTATAGAGATAGCAATGACCAAAATGGGCCTCTAAAGCAGCATCCAGGCCGCCCGGCGGGGCTGAGGGAATGGCCACAACAACTTCTGACATGTTAACCTCCGTTCTTTTTCAAAATAACATTCATGAATGTCCGGCCGGCTTCTGGCGGAGCTTGCAAAAGGACGCTAAAAGCCAAAAAAGCCTTCCACCCTTGGCTTCTTTTCCCTTGTCATCCTGGGCGACGCGCCGGATCTGAGATCCGGTCGCTTCGCACCCTCAGCATGCCGAAATGAGACGGATTTTTGCCAGACTAGGCTACTAAAAATTTCTAACCTTGCGGTTGCCCTTGGGGCTTAGATTCTGGCCACCGACAGGGATTCAACCTGCAGCCCCGCGGGCCAGCGTGGTAATTTGCTGCCAAGCCTCTGCCAGCGCCTGACTAAAGGGGTTGTCCGGCAGTTCGGTGACCACCCGACCCTGCACCATGGCCTGGGTGACCCGCGGGTCAAAGGGCAGGCGAGCCACCAAGGGGATGTCCTGATCCCGACAAAAACCTGCCAGCCGCTCCGCCTCGGCCAGATGCAGATCGGCTTTGTTCAGGATAACTGCCGTGGCTATCCGAAAGTGCCGGGTCAGGCTCACCACCCGCTCCAAATCGTGGCGGCCTGATGGCGTTGGTTCCGTAATCACCACGGCCAAGTTGGCTCCGGACAGGGAGCTGATGACCGGGCAGCCAATCCCGGGGGCTCCATCGGCCAAGATAAAAGACGCGCCCTCGGCCTGGGCCAAAAGGCGGGCCTGTTGTTTCAGGAGCATGACCAGTTTACCGGAATTTTCAGCGCCGGGGCGCAGTTGGGCGTGGACCAGGGTGCCGCTGCGGGTGCTGGAAATATACCACTCACCGCAATGCCGCTCTGGAAAGCGGATAGCTGCAGCCGGACACAAGACCACACAGACTTTGCACCCCTCACAGCGCCACGGTACCACCTGATAGGAGTAATCCACCTGACGGATGGCCGCGAACTGACACAGCTCTAGGCATTGGCCGCAGTTTGTGCAGGCCTGCTGGTCGATGACGGCTTCGTGACCAGCATAGAACGCCTCCCGCTGCCTGATTGCGGGTTGGAGCAGCAGGGGTAAATCAGGCGCATCCACATCTAAATCGCAGAGGATAGTGTCCGTGGCCAGATGGGCCAAGGCGCCCGTCAGGGAGGTTTTGCCGGTCCCCCCCTTGCCGCTGATGATGACGATCTCAAACATGTGCCACCCCCTGCACTGCGGCAGCCTGACGCCAGCCTTGGAGCTGCGATGCTAATCTGACAAACACCTCCCGGAGGTCGGGCCGGAGCAGGGCTAAAATCTGGCCCCGGGCATAAGCCTCGGCAATAGCCCGGTCATAGGGAATCTCCGCCAAGATGGGTAGTCCCTGGGCTGTGCAAAAACGGTAAATTGCCTCGTTGCCCAAACCGGCCCGATTGATGACCACGGCGAAAGGTTTGCCCAAGGGTCGAAAGGCCTCGTAGGCCAATTGAAAATCAAAAAAGCCGAAGGGGGTGGGCTCTGTCACCAGAAGAATGACATCGCTGTCCATGACTGCGTTGAGGGCCGGGCAGCTCACCCCGGCCGGGGCGTCAATGAGGACATCCTGCGGGGTGGCCGCCAACAAGTCCCACAGTTGCTCTTTGACCTGGCGCATCAGAGGCGGACTCATGGCCTCGCCGATGCGTAACGTACCACTCAGGAAGCCGATACCTTCGGCCTGCCCCCATTGAATCTGGCCCAACTGCCGACGACCGGCCTGCACCGCCTGGGTGGGGCAGATGGCCAGACACCCACCACAGCCGTGGCACATATCCGGAAAGGTTAGGATTACCTTGTCAAAGACGGTGATGGCCTTGAACTGGCAGAGATCGGCGCACGCCCCACAGTAAGTGCATCTGGCTTCATCCACCTGGGGCACCGGCAGCCAGGCCGTCCTTTCCCCGGTGATATTTGGCCGCAGGAAAAGATGCAAGTTGGGCTCTTCCACGTCCAAATCCACGGCCAGAACCGGTCTATCCCAAACTGTGGCCAGGGAGGCGGTCACCGAAGTCTTGCCGGTGCCGCCCTTGCCGCTGGCAATGGCGATGATCATCGGCCGCTCCGGGAGGCAGCTGCCGCGCCCTCAAGCTTTTTGAATTCCTCCAAAGCCTGACTTACCGTCAATCCTTCCATCTGCTGGACAATTTTCACCCCCGCGGCACTAAGGGCCTGAAAGGCTTTGGGGCCCACTTGACCGGTGAGGAGGACCTGAGCGCCGACTCGGGCCACCGTCTCTGCGGCCTGAATGCCGGCACCATGACCCAACTGCTGGGCTCGGCCGTTGTCCAGATATTGGCTCTCGCCGGTGTCCAGATCGACGATAAGAAAACCGGCCGCCCGTCCGAACCGGGGGTCAACCCGATCCTGCAGCGACGGTCCAGTGCTGGAGATGGCTACTTTCATGGTAAATACCTCGCTGGTTGGTTGCCTCAGCAGGCCCCTGGCTGGATGATGACCGCCAGGGAAAGTGCCGCGCAGAGGGCTTCGCGCTTGAGCCAAGAAAATTTTATTATGAACTTATGTTTATATTAAAACACCCTCGCCCCGCAGTCAAGGTCATAAGTGTCCGGCCGGTTTCTTGCAGAGCTTGCAAAAGGACGCTAAAAGCCAAAAGAACCTTCCCCCCTTGGCTTCTTTTCCCTTGCCATCCTAGGCGACGCGCCGGATCTGAGATTCGGTCGCTTCGCTCCCTCAGAATGACAAAATGAGACAGATATCAGAGATCCCAAGGCGCCATCAACCTTAGGCAAAAACGTTGCGGCACAAGAGTGAGTAAAGGTTGTTCCCACGAAGAAAATGGGAGGCCAGGACAATTCAGCATTGCCGAGGCGCCGGAAAGGCTCTATGTTATAGGAAAGCTTATTGCCAAGGAGACGCGCCGTGTGTATGAGTATTAGCCGCACCTGTGCCTGTGGTCGGGCTGAAGCCCAGTTTATGCATCGGGATAATATCTTACCGCCAAGTATCCTGGTGAACCTATATTGTCCCCAGTGCCGGGACCAGGCGGTCTGGAATCCGGAAACGATGACGGAGGACTGTGGCTGGATCCTGGAATACGATATTGAAGGGGCTCAGTTCCTCCTGTGGAACAAAGGGATCGTGGCGGAGGTGACCCCTGATTACCTCTTTGACCAAGGATACTGCAGTTGGAATGGCCTGACGCCCCATGATCTGGCCAGCCGCAGCCGCTTGCACGCTCAACTGGCCCCCTTGTTTCAGCAAGACCGCCTGGCCTATATTCAAGCCTTGAAGGAAACCATGCTCAGGCATGTGCAGGAGTTAAAAGAGGCTGGCTGGCGCAAGGCCCAATTGGCGTGATGATGGTCACCTTGGCGGACATTGCGGCGGCCCAAGACCGTCTGGCCGGGCAGATCATCCATACCCCCATCGTGTATTCCCAGACCTTGAGTCGCTTGAGTGGTCGGGAGGTCTTCCTCAAATTGGAGAACCTCCAGACTACCGGCTCCTTCAAATTACGGGGTTCCCTGAATAAGCTGAAACTCCTGCAGGCCGTCGGGCAGCCCCAGGGGGTGGTGGCGGCCTCTGCCGGCAACCATGCCCAAGGGGTAGCGTTGGCCGCCGCCCTGGCAAAACTGCCGGCCACCATTATCATGCCGGTGTGGGCCTCATTGTCCAAGCAGTTGGCCACCGAGGGGTATGGCGGGACTGTGGTGCGTCATGGGCAGACCTTGGCGGAGGCCTTGGATAAAGCCCAAACCCTGGCAGCCTCTGGCCTCACCTTTATTCACCCCTTTGACGACCCCCAGATCATTGCCGGTCAGGGAACCCTGGGGCTGGAGATCCTGGCTGACCTGCCGGAGGTGGCCTCGGTCCTCATCCCGGTGGGGGGCGGGGGCCTGGCTGCTGGAGTGGCCGTCGCCTTGAAGGAACGCCGCCCCGACATTGCAGTCTATGGTATCCAGACGGCGCTGGTACCATCCCTGCCTGCCGCCTTGGCTGCTGGCTGCCCGGTGGCAGTACCTGCGGCTGCCACCTTGGCGGACGGAATCAACGTCACCCGGGTGGGTGAGCATACCCTGCCCCTGCTCCGCCGCTATCTCGATGGCGTTGCCTTGGTGCAGGAAGACCAAATCGCGGCGGCCGTTTTGCTCCTGTTGGAAAAGAAGAAAATCCTCAGCGA
>CAZARS010000020.1:21279-29662 GCA_964487625.1 uncultured Desulfobacca sp. | reverse complement strand
CAGGAGCATTTCCTCCGAGGTCTGGAGGTGGAACATCTCGAAGATCTGGAAGCGCACCACCACCGAGATTTATCTCCATTCCATCGGGGAAGCCGAGCGGGAAGCAATGGCAGTATTTGAGCGGGTAAGCCAGGATGAGGGTTGTGGGGAAAGTCTCACACAGACTCTCACACAGTAAAAAAAGAAGGGTTAGCCCAAGCAGCTAACCCCTTGATATTTCTGGTGCCCCCGGCCCGACTCGAACGGGCGGCACACGGATTAGGAATCCGTTGCTCTATCCTTCTGAGCTACGGGGGCAGAGGGAGGGGAGGGGGGCCACAAAATAATCAATTGCAACCTCGGGCGGTCTGCTGCAATACGCCTGATCCGAGAAAAAGCCTGGCAGAATTTTTTGCTTCCCCCTTTGGATTGCGGTTTATCCAGGAATGCAGCGGGCCACAATAAAAAGGGCCAACAATTCTCTGTGGATAAGTTACATCTGGCAAGGCCCCCTTGACGGCAGGCCTGACCATGGAGCGTTAATACGGTATTTGATGACTCAAGTGAGCTGAACCCTAGTTTGTCGTCGTGAATTACTAATTTCCCTTCGGAAACTCTCGAGATTGAGAACAGCGCCTACCCAAGCTTATAATGGTTAGAAATAACCTGAAAAAATGCTTAATTATTCCCCTCACCCCGCGTGGCCGGAGGGAGGGAGCCGAGGACTTGCTGCATGGACACTAACTCGTGGCCATTCGGAAAGGCCTGAGGTTGAGGCTGGATCAATTGTAGGTGCTGGGTAACCCAGCCATTATATTGGCAATTTTCATCTGTCATATGGTCCCGCGCTGGCTTGCCAACGGTTTCGAAATATAATTTAACTAACAGTAATAACTCATAAAATCATATGGCCCGAGATCTTCTCCGCCGGGTTCGTCTGGCAGGTTGGGGCAGTCGAGCAATGTACTGGCTATATCTTCCGGGAATGGCAGGCCGCTGTCAATGGGAAATTGGTGGACTTTTCAGAAATATTAAGAAAAAATAAAGCGATCAAAAATTTTAGGGGGAAGGCGGCATGCGCATTCTGGTGACCGGCGGTGCTGGTTTTATCGGCTCCCATTTGGTGGAGTATCTCTTGGCCCAGGGACACGAGGTGTTGGCTTTGGATAACTACTTTACCGGTTCCAAGGAGAACCTCCTCCATCTCCGGGATAACCCTCGTCTGGAGATCATCCGTCACGATGTCGTCAATCCCATCATGGTGGAGGTGGAGCAGATCTATAACCTGGCCTGTCCGGCTTCGCCGGTCCATTACCAATACAACCCGGTGAAGACCATTAAGACCAACGTCATGGGTACCTTGCACATGTTGGGGCTGGCCAAACGGGTCAAGGCCAGGATTCTTCAGGCCTCTACCTCGGAGGTGTATGGCGATCCGACGGTTCACCCCCAGACCGAGGACTATTGGGGGAACGTTAATTGTATCGGCATCCGCAGCTGCTACGATGAAGGCAAGCGGGCCGCGGAAACCCTCATGATGGATTATCACCGGCAAAATGGCGTGGAGGTGCGGATTGCCAGGATCTTCAATACATATGGCCCCCGGATGGCCATTAATGATGGCCGGGTCATCAGCAATTTCATCGTGCAAGCCCTAACGGGGCAGGATATTACGGTGTATGGGCAGGGGCAGCAGACTCGGTCATTCTGTTACATTGATGATCTCGTAGAGGGCCTCGTACGGCTCATGAATTGTGAAATTTTTGAGGGACCGGTGAACTTGGGCAACCCGGACGAATATACCATACTGGAATTGGCCCAAAAGACTGTGGAGCTGACCGGCAGCGCCTCCCGTTTGGTCTTCAAACCCTTGCCTCAGGATGACCCCAAACAGCGCTGTCCGGATATTGGCCGGGCCAAACGGCTCCTCAACTGGCAACCCAGGGTGCCGTTAACCATCGGCCTCCAAAAAACTATAGAATATTTCAGGGAAAAATTACAGCAACATGGCAAGTTGGCGAGTGCCTAAGAGCGTCGCCGTCCTCTTGGCCCTGTGGGTTTGCTTGTGGGTGGCGGGTTGTCCTGCTCCCAGCGGTCCCCCGGCCATTGGTGTGGCGGCCAAGATAAAGGATGGGGATACTATTGTGCTGGTCAGCGGCGAGGAGATCCGCTATTTGGGTATGGATACCGCGGAGATGACCAGCCCTGTGCCCCGGGAGCTGGAATTGGCCAAGCAAGCCAAACAGGTGAATGAGCAGCTGGTGCGCGGGGTGAAGTTAATCCTGGAATATGACGTGGAACGATATGATCAATATAATCGCTTGTTAGCCTATGTGCGTCTGCCCGATGGGAGGTTGGTCAACGTGGAATTAGTCCGTCGAGGTCTGGCCCGGGTGATGGTATCGCCGCCCAATCTGAAGTATCGGGATGAGTTAATCAGGGCTCAGAATCTGGCCATTGACCAACGATTGGGTTGGTGGCGGGAGCTACCGGTGGGGCAGGAAAGCTTTTATGTGGGCAATATGAGGAGCTGGCGTTTCCATAGGCCAAACTGCCCTGGGGCTCAGAATACGGCGCCCCAGCATCGGCGCATTTTTGCTGATCCCATTGCGGCCTATCGGCAGGGCTTTTATCCGGCCAAGGATTGCCGCCCGTAAGGGACCCGGAAAACTGGAAAAGGGCATCGGCGTTCAAAAGAATTGGAGACAGAACCAATACAGAGGCTGCCCTGCGAATGATAAAGGGGCAAAGGAGCGACAACGTGACAAAGAAGTGCTTGCCTATTGGATTTTTGGCCGCAGTCTGGATCGCCTGGCTCGGACTGCAGGTGCAGGCAGCGGGAGATATTCGCACGGTGCCGGTACATTTTAAGAAAGGCACCTCCCAGGCCACGATCAAGGGCCAGATTAAGGGTCGGGAGACGGTCGACTATGTCCTGCAGGCCCGGGCGGGACAAACAATGACCGTAAGTTTTAAGGCGAACAACTTGTCGGCGTATTTCAACGTGCTGCCGCCGGGGAGCGAAGAGGCCATCTTCATCGGTCAGGTGGCGGGAGAGCGCTTCGAGGGCAAGCTGCCCAAGGATGGTGAGTATCGGATTCGCGTTTACCTGATGCGCGCGGCAGGAAGGCGGAACGAGTCAGCTCACTACACCCTCGCCATCAAAATAACCGGTGATGAAATGGCTGCTGGGGGCGAAAAGGCCCACCTAGAATCCCAGCCCCGGCCGCCGGCCCACCCAGCGGCCGCCAACCTCCTGACCTACGATGATGCCAACATGGCCATCAAAACCTTATACCCCGATGCTATGAAGGTTGAGGCGGCAGGCAGCAGCGAGGGCAGTGGCTTCTTTTTCACCTACAAGCCCCACGGCAAGGCTCTTGACCAGGCCAAAGTCCACATTTTCCTACCCAAAGGGGTGGCCACGGCCGCGGCCCAGGAACCCTTCGTGACCGGCCGGAATGGACTTTTAGAGAGCAACGGCTGGAAGAAAGAGGGGGAAACCGGTGCTACCGGGGATTTTCCGTATGGTTGGATCAAGAAAGTCATGAGTTTTTCGGATCCCAAACATGCCGGGATGTTCGGCAACATCCTGCTGGGCGAGGCCCACGGCCAGGCCGTGCAGGTGGTCCTGTATTATCCCCGGGCGCAGGGGAGGGATTTCCTGGCCGATGCCGGGGTGATATTGAAAAATCTGCATTTCAAGGAGGACAAACTGCCGCTGGGGAAGTCTAATCTGTGACCGACCTGAAAAAGAGCAAGGGGTTGGGCACGTGGGCTTGTTGGTCTCACTGTCGGGAAGAATGCTGCATAGGCATTATAAAAGATAATACTAATTATCTGGGGCGGGCAGCAGCATGCCATGAGGAGGATTGCATATGGGTCTGTTTGATTTTGTGGCCAACATCGGCAAGAAAATTTTCGCCAGCGAAGCAGAGGCGGCGGAGAAGATCAAGGGGTATTTCTCCAGCGACAATCCTGGCGTGAACGATTTCCAGGTCACGGTCAAGGACGGCGTGGCGACGATCAGTGGGCAGGCGGCCAGCGCCGAGGCCAGGGAGAAGGCTATTTTAATGGTGGGCAACCTCCAGGGTGTCAGCCGGGTCAATGCCGATGATTTGACGGCACCAGCTGCTTCGGGCAAAGTGGTATATGTGATCAAGTCGGGAGATACCCTGTCCGCTATTGCCAAAAAATTCTACGGCAAGGGATCGGCCTACCCCCGTATTTTCGAGGCGAATCGGGAAGTAATCAAGGATCCCGATCTGATCTATCCCGGCCAGAAGATTCGCATCCCTTTGGATTAGCCCCGGTTGCTGCCTTCCCAGGCCGGGATTGCGGCTTTGCGGTCGGAATCGGTGGCTTTTCTTGCCAGCCATATACTCATCGGGCCCTTGGAAATCAAGGAAAAATAGACGATGCTGAGCTCTTGCGCTGAGATGCCGTATTGGCGCCGTCGAGATCTGAGCAGAAAGAGGAGCATGGGGGGACTGGGATGACGGCGTGGGTTAGAGATCAAAAACGATCCGGGCCTGCCAGCCGTCAGCAGTTGGGGTAATGGCGAGCTGATGGTACGTTGCTGCCTTAACGCCAGACTTTAGAATGTGGCGGTCCGGGTCCAAAGGCTCCCCCTGGAGAGTGGCCCGCAGGAGAGTAGGGGACATCTCCTGGATGTGGATACGGCGGGCCAAAAAATTTTCTGCGTCATAGAGATAAAGCAGATGGTTGAGCCACTCCACCAGGAGCATTTCCTGATCGGCAGCCTCGATCTTGACTTCGCGGGTCTGGTGAGCCCGCAGACGCCGGCGATCGGTCATGAGGCCGGTTAAGGCCAAGGCTCCCTGGATAAAGATATCGGCCAGGGTCGGACCCCAGAGTTTAAAAGCAACATCAGCCGTGTGGGGAACGGCCCGGAAACCGGACCGGTGGGCGGGCCTGGCTGCGGCAGTCATGGCGCTATTCCTACATATGTGGTGAAAAGGGTCGGGAGACCCCGGGGACCCCGACCCCTTTACCAGTGCACGCTCGCGGCCATCAGCCGGGAAACTTCGGGATAGCGCAGATGGCCTCTTGAATCATGGAATCGGGATATTCGAAATCTTCCAATTTACCTGCCAAAAATGAGTCATAAGCGGCCAGGTCCAGGAAGCCATGGCCGCTGAAGGCGATGACGATACACTTCTCTTCACCTGTCTCTTTGCACCGCAGGGCCTCATCGATGCCGGCCCGCAGGGCGTGGGAGGTCTCCGGCGCCGGAATGATCCCTTCCGTGCGGGCAAAGGTAATGGCCGCCTCAAAAACCGGGTTCTGGGGATAAGCCCTGGCCTCGATGACTTTTTCGTGCACCAAGAGGCTGAGCAGCGGCGCATCGCCGTGGTAGCGTAGGCCGCCTGCATGGATACCAGGGGGCACGAAGCTATGGCCCAAGGTGTACATGAGCATCATGGGGGTAAGGCCGACAGTGTCGCCGAAGTCATATGTATAGGCCCCCTTGGTGAAGGTGGGGCAGGAAGTGGGCTCCACCGCCAAAAAGCGGATGTTCTCCCCTTTGAGTTTATCGGGCACAAAGGGAAAGACAAAACCGGCGAAGTTGCTGCCGCCGCCGACGCAGCCAATAAGAACATCGGGCTTTTCGCCGGCTAACTGCAACTGTTTCTTGGTTTCTAAGCCCACGATGGTCTGATGGAGGAGGACGTGGTTGAGGACGCTGCCCAGGGCGTATTTGGTATCCTCGTGTTTGACGGCGTCTTCCACGGCTTCGGAGATGGCAATGCCCAAGCTGCCCGGTGAATCTGGGTTTTTGGCCAGGATACCTCGGCCCGCTTCGGTGCGATCTGTGGGGGAGGGGAAGACCTCAGAACCCCAGACCTCCATCATGGAGCGGCGATAGGGTTTCTGGTAATAGCTCACCTTTACCATGTAGACCGTGCAGGCCAATCCAAAGGCTTGGCAGGCAAAGGACAAGGCAGAGCCCCATTGACCGGCCCCGGTTTCGGTGGAGAGGCGGGTGACACCTTCCATTTTATTATAGTACGCCTGGGGGACGGAAGTGTTGGGCTTGTGGCTGCCGGCCGGGCTAACCGATTCGTTCTTGAAATAAATGCGGGCTGGGGTCTGCAGGAATTTTTCCAACCGGCGGGCCCGATGCAACGGCGAGGGCCGCCAGAGCCGGTAAATGTCCAACACCGGATCGGGAATATCGATCCAGCGCTCCTGGCTCATCTCCTGCTGGATGAGGGCCATGGGGAAAATGGGGAGCATGTCCTCGGGCGTGATGGGTTTGCCGGTGGCCGGATGGAGATAGGGCGGTAAGGGCCGGGGGAGATCCGGTTGGACATTGTACCACTGCTGCGGTAAGTCGCTCTCGCTTAAAATGATTTTATACGAGTCGCTCACGGTTGCCTCCTCAAATATATGGTTAAGGCCAGGGCCTTACTGAATAGCTAAGGGGTTGGTGATCAGTGGCCGGAATTTGCCCCTTGCCGGTGACGGCATGATTTGTATAACAGAAAATGAGAACAGAATAAACACTTTGATCTCGTTAAGGCCCGTCTTGCTCCCCTTCCTCCTCGGTCTTGGTTGACTGCCGATGAGGGAAGATTTCTCTGATCTGCTCCTCCGTGAGGCATTTTTTTTCCCTGAGCAGGTCTGCCAGGGGTATCCCCCGGGACAGGCTCTCGTGGGCCAAGAGAGCAGCTTGATGATATCCCAAGTAGGGGTTGAGGAGGGCGGCCAGGCCGTGGCTCTGCTCCAGGAAGAACCGACAGCGGGCTGGATCAGCCTTGAGCCCCCGGATGGCTCGCCGGGTAAACATGGCCAGGCCTTGACGGAGCAGATCAATCATGCTGAGGATCTCATGAATAACCAGGGGCATCATGACGTTCAGCTCCAATTGGCCGGCCTGTACACCCAAAGCCACGGCGGTTTCCAGGCCCATGACATGGTAACAGACCATGTTGAGGGCCTCACAGATGGATGGGTTGATTTTGCCGCTCATGATGGAGGAACCCGGTTGCACGGCCGGCAGGATGATTTCGGCCAACCCGGTTTTCGGCCCTGAGGCCAGCAGGCGCAGGTCATTGGCGAGCCGGGTGAGGGTCAAGGCCACCTGCTTAAGAAGAGCGGCAACGTGGGCAAAGGGATTGAGGTCCTGCATGGCCTGGAAGAGGTCTGGATGTGGTTGCAGGTCCAATCCGGTCAGACGCCGCAGATTGACGATGGCGGCTTCCCGATAACCCGGTGCAGCATTTACGCCGGTCCCCACGGCCGTCCCCCCCAAACCCAGGGGCAATAAAGTTGCGCTGCCTTGTCGCAGGCGGGCGAGATCATCGGCCACAGCATGGGCATAAGCCTGGAATTCGTCCCCCAGGGTCAGGGGCAAAGCATCATTGAGGTGGGTCCGACCGGCTTTAGGGATGGCGGCAAACTCCCGGGCCTTCTGTTCCAGGGCCGCCACCAGGGCTTCCCCTTCAGGGAAAAAAGTCCGTAGATCCATGAGGATGGCCAGGCGCATGGCGGTGGGAAAAACGTCGTTGGTGGACTGGCCCAGATTGACGTGATCGTTGGGGTGGATAAAATCGTAAACCCCACGGGGGCGCTCAGCTAGTTCGGCGGCCCGGTTGGCCAAGACCTCATTGACGTTCATGTGCAGGGAGGTGCCGGCCCCCGCCTGAAAGACGTCCACCACAAAGTGGTCCCGCCACAATCCGGCCAGGATTTCGTGGCCGACCTGGATAATCAGGCGTGCTTTCTCTGCCGGGAGGCCGCCCACCGCCATATTGGCCTCAGCTGCGGCGATCTTGATGAGTACCAAGGCATCCACCAAGAGAGGATGGGGTTTGAGGCCGCTTAAGGGAAAATTTTCCACGGCGCGCTGAGTCTGGGCCCCCCAGTAGGCCCAAGCTGGAACGAAGACTGTCCCTAAGGAGTCTTTTTCCTGGCGGTGGGCGGTTTTCTGTGGCGAACTCGGCGAGGTCGGCATCATTTCCGGCAGGTTTCCCCCTTTGGCACCATATTATGTGATTGCCCACACTCTGGCAATATTTTATTGCAAAAGATCAACTGGGAGTCGCTGGCGTCGCTTCCTCGGCAAGTGGGGATGCTTGTCGGATTCTTTGGCAGAATGGCAAAATTTCTGGCATCTAGAAGATCAGCAGGGGAATTGAGTTTGTTCTTTTAAGAACATATTTTTTCTCAATTTAGGATATTCCTTTAATAATCCAAAGCAAAGCTCCTGGCACGGGCTTTGCTTAAATTTTTGGTGGTGGCATGAGGTCGGCTGCACCCTGAGGTTTCTGACCCTGACAAGAATGTTGTTCTTTTGTGGACATGCGGAAATACCGGGACCTCGCTGGGGATCGTTGGCGAACTGCTTGGGGGGACTTAATTCCATAGGAGGTTTTGG